>JAAZDH010000160.1 GCA_012512865.1 Clostridiaceae bacterium
CCAATAAGCTGCACATAATTTTAACATCGTTAAGCGATGGTACCTGCTTGATAACGCTTTGCTTTTCAGTAAGAAGAGATGCCGCAATTATCGGCAAAGCCGAGTTTTTTGCACCGCTCATTTTGACTTTACCCTTTAATCCGTTTGTCTGCTGTATAACAAACTTCGCCATGGCATTTACCTCTTCATACCCTTAACACAAATCGTCCTGAAATATTATCCCAAATTACCTTGTAATATTACCCCAAATTGCCCCCGGGTTTTACCCCAAGCTCCTCAAAATCCCGGATTTTTCCGGGATACTGCCCAAAATATTAAAATATGGCAGGTATGCCAATCCATATAAAAGTCTTATCTTCGTATGCGCTGTACCTGAAGTTCAATTGTATGTTACTCCTGTCACCATCAATCTCGATGAAGCTTCCTATCGCAGGAGAATAGGCAGATACCCCTACCAGGTTTTTTCCGTTGATATCCCTTACTTTCCTTGCATCCAGCGTACCGAGCATGTTTCTGCATACCTTGTTCATTTCTTTGCTATCCAGCTTTCCATCAAAGAAACCTGTTACCGTGCATTTTACCTCGGGTTTTATTTTATAGCAGGCAAAAACAGCTTCAATGTTTCTTCGTATCTCCTGTACCCTGTCACACGTAGAGCTCCCTGATATGGAAAGACCTATAACTCCTTCTTCAAACACGCCCCCTGCATTCTTCAATTCAAACGGCTTTTTTAATTCAATAATTATGTTTACCATTTCATCTTCACTAGTCTTCCCGCTTTTTTCCATTACTTTTACAAAATCGCTTTCCTTAACGCTTTCACATTCATTCTCGCAATTTTCGGTAATTTCCAAACTTTCTGTTAAACCTTCCACCAGTTTATTCAAATCATCTTCATTTTGATACTTGGTATCAAGCTTTCCCTGGAAAATAACTTCACTGCTTACAAATTCCGCGCCTGAGCTTTTAAACAATTCAAACAAGGTTACTTCCGGCAAGTGCAATTCATCATGCCTTCCAAAAAGGCATCCGCCAAGTGCAAATAAGATGACGGCTGCCAATATTCCCAGGAAAAAATAAAAAAAACCCTTCTTCATGTATCTCTCCCTTGTTACGCCTTTTCTATTTTAAGAATAATTTTTACCGCTGCATTTTCAGCTTTCATAATTGATTATTGCCTTTAAAACAGGGTGATATACATTGAAAAAATTTTATGTACAGGCTTTGAGTGTATTTACAACGGAATTGAAGAATTTTACAATCTAAACAGGTGAAGCAATGTCAACAAGAATAAAAATGGCTTTCCCAAGCACCTCTTGGAAGAAAGGAAATTGATAAGCTGATTTGTATCTACTGAAAAGATTATCCCTGCCTTAAACCTGGATCAAGCAATATGACATTTTTCTTCTCACAATTCTCCGCACGCTTCAAGCACCTTTTCAAGGATTCCCATGAATTCTCCCCGCATTACGACATCCCCTGGTTCAAGCATATTGCTTATCCTATCCGACATGAACCCGTTTTCGATTGCAAATATTACCTTGTCGGCAAGGTGCGGCGATATTTTGTCCATATCCTTGAATGGATATGGCCTGTTCCCCGAAGGCTTAGCCTTTTCCCCGGTTTTAAGCTCGTAAAGCCGGGCTGCCATGAACAGGGCCTTTTCCCTTGTGCAACCTGCTGTTGGATTGCCCGCATCCGTCCTGTCAACGATTCCTGCCCGGTATGCTGATTCAATAAAGTTGTTTCCATAATTATAATCCATTACATCCAGTATAAATTTAACCGCGTCCGCCACCGTAAGGTCATTGCCCGTATAAAACAGCTTTCCCTTTACGCTTTTTAAATCATGTGCGGAAGCCACTTTATTAATGGCTTCCCTGAACAAGCTGGAGCTAATGTCGTCGAACCTGTCCTCCTTGTAGCTTCCCACATCCATATCTCCGGCAGCCCCGGGCGTGTCAAGTGCCAGGATGCTCATGGCTGCCAGCATTTCCCCGCGGGTTATGCTCCCAAGGGGATTGAAATACCTGTTATCATCCAACTCCATGATATTGTTTCCAACGAGAACTAATACGGCCTTGTGGTATTTGTCGCTGATATCTTTTTCATCGGCAATATGGAAATTGCTTGATGGCCTTAGCTTTTCGTATTCTATTCCTGATATTGCGGAGTACATTTTCATTATCAAGCCTGCCGCTTCCTGTCTTGTAATGTCCCTGGCGGGAGCAGACACACTTATTATGCCATCCAGTCCCAGGCGTTTTGCCATTTCTTTTAAGTCAAGCCCGTAGCTTTCCCCATTTTCTCCAACCACCAGGCCGCATAACAAAACGGCTTCCTTGACGGAAACGGTACGTCCGGGATACAGGTACCCTCCGGACAGGTTAAGTATTTTCGAGACATCATACTTCGAAATGAAGTTCCAGATATGGTCACTACCAGGGTAATATCCCGGGAGATCATAGTATGGCTGTTCATCTGCGAGCAGCACGTATTTCCCCGGGGCCGTAACATTGAACCTTACATAGGACGAAGGACGGAACGATGGGTCATACCATGCTGAATCACGCAATACCGGCAGCCATCCTTCACTTCCCATTCCAGCATATTTCACGTACGGCGTAATCAATCCTTGAGAGTTGTAATTAATATAATTAACTGGTATTGTTATGTTTACAGGGCTTCCAGGGGATACGTCAACCGGTTCTTTATCCCTTGCCATACTCCAGTACAAGATATTTTGTGCAAATACAGCCAGTTCCTTTTCAATTTGCCATACCAACCCTTCCACGTACAATTCAAATTCATCGCTGCCTGGTCCTACCGTCTTGTAAAAATTTGCAACGTATTTTTCCTTTTCAGGAACCAGGCCGGTTCCAGTATCATGGAGTCTTTTTTCCATCATATTCTTAATTTCATCGTATGTCCTTGACATCCCCGACACTTTTAATTCAAGTTCCACAACAGGGGATACGGGTTTTTTACCCTTGGGGACATCCCGTGCAGCGTCCCGGATACCAGGGTGGATACCTGTTGTTGCTTCCCCCTTTATAGCAATTCTTATTTCAACAAGCACTTCTTTTACTCCCCCGGCATTCTTAAGCACTTTCGCCTCGCGGGTTTCCAGGACATCCAGGCTTTTCGGCCTAAAGCCGAAAACCATCCCCCCGATGTCTACCCTGAATTCCCTGTTCTCCTTTTCCAGCGCATGGATTACACTTTCGGGGATATATAATACGTTCGTATGCACGCCGTAAGGCATATTACCAATCTCGAGTAAAAAAGGCCCCCTGCTGTTTTCCAAGTGGTTGGCAATCCTGTCTCCCTTGAGGAGAAATGCACGCTCGGTACTGTTTTGGGTATTGACCTCCCAGTAAAAGGAACTTTCAAACTTATTCACTTTATCCTTGAAAATAGCTTTCTTCCTGTCTCCCTCTTCTTCCTCCCCGTAATCCTCGCTGCCCAATTCCCCTTCATTCAGACCTACCATGTACATCATGCCGTCTTCCAGTCTTACATGACTATCGTAATCATAGTAAATGTCAGCCGGTGTCGGCGCTGCAAAAAGCCTTGCCGGCAAAAAAGCAAAAGAGAATGTAATCATGGATGCGGACACAAATACTAAAACTATGCGAATAAGAGTCTTCATTGCCAACCCCCAAAATGCCATATTAAGTATAATGCTGTACAGTGCTACATTAAATAATAAAATACAACGCTATACAATGTTATACAATGCTATATAATGCTATAAAATGTAATATAAAGTTACATTAAGTAACAAGCATAAAGGGCGAAAATTCCCTCCAGATTACTTATCGGAAATTTACGCCCTTTATTTATAAGAAGTTTAAACAAGCAAGTTAGTTTATAAAATAAAATAAATTAGTTCTTTAAAGACCGTAAAGATCTTAATATCAAACCTCAGATCTTAAAGTTGAACCTCAACGCTGACCTGTAAGCCGGCAATTCATCTTCGATTGTAAGTTTCACCTGCTTGATTTTCCATTTGAGATGTTCCGTATCCGTCATGTACTCCATGCTGGGTTCCCAGCCAAGCCTGGAATCTGCCTCAACAAGCGGTATGGTCGCCTCGGCATTTTTTATTTCATCCCCGCCGATTTCAATCATTTTATCTATATATTCATTTATTTTTGTTTCATCAGTTTCAATTAATAACTTCATTTTTAAAATAGCCCATTTCTTGACATTAATCGTGGTAGTAACGCAATTTGTTATAAACTTCCCGAGGTTTATCATGTAAAATGCATCTTGCTTATTCCTTTCGGGAACCGTTTCGTAAATACCTTCCAAAAGCTCGGTCCCTTTCTTGAAATACTCCCTCATCTTTTCCAATCTTTCTATTTCAACAGGCAGCCTGAATTGGAAAAGGGAACTTCTCCCATTATCACGAGAGACATAATCCGGGCCGCATATCGCATGTCCGCCAAACATGGCATAAGGCTCCGAGATAATCTGCACCCCTCTCCTGAATACCAAGGGGTAAGAAGGTCCAATCCTGAAAGGCCCGTATTGATCCTCGTTCGTGGAAACATAATTTCTTATCCCCTCGCTCCAGGCTTTCCAGGCATCTATAACTATGTCCGCATTATCCCTGCCAAAATCTCTTTCGGCTATCATCCTGAGTATCTCTTCGCCTGACGGTGACGGGGACCAATAAGACCATTTTGCCAGTTCACTTATAAAGGAAGGCCACCAGCCATAATGATGCGATTCCATTAAACCGCTGAGGCCCCATTTCTCCCGTGCTTCGTGAAGGGCACTGTACCGTCTCATCCACTGGTAAGGGCAGGGTTCATATGGTATGACGCCAATATCCCAGGTGAGACCCCCGGTGTTGCACATCGTATAAAGTTTAATCCCTCTTTCACGGGCTGCTTCCGCTTCGCTGGCAAAGTATTTTCCCGGCCCTTCAAAAAACAGCGTGTAGTCAACACATATGCTTGTTACATTCCCGGTCTTTACCTGTTCAAACATTTCAAAGGTAACAAGAAGCGTGATATCGGCAGGTACGTTTTTTATCAGCTTAATCCTGTGCTCTTTATCCACGTACCCCCAATTGTAGGTCCAAAATACTATGTCCGCATCAGGTTTATACTTCCTGACAATTCTTTTAATAAGATTCAGCCATTGGGGATAGTCTTCGCAAGGCCACCATCCCGGGCTTGGCTTTCCCGGAGGCAGGCCATCTCCCGGTGCATCAAGGTATGACCTTCCCGTTGTGTTAGGGTCCTTGCTTGGGAATTCCACCGACTCTCCCACCATAACGATACCCTTAAGCCCAGGGCACTTTCTGAATACTTTCCCGTAAGTATTTTCATAATATTCTTCGGCGCCAGGGTCATCCGGGTGTTTCATGCTCTTTAGGTAACTATAGGCATATACATCTATGCCGTATGCCTCAGCCCTGTAAACAAGCTCATTGAAATCCAGGTATCCATGCGGGGTTATATCAGCATCTTTTGTAAATACAAGAATCGCATCCATCCCTGCATGGGCTATCGCGTTAAGATGCGCATCCGGGAACATGTCAAGGCCATAGCCCGAATGAACCATCCTGTGTGAAAATAATGGTTTTCTGCTTTTCTCGCCCTTTTTAACAACAGGTGCACATTTAAAGTTCATTAAGTCTTCCAGGTAATAAGATGCTTGTGCCGCTCCCCTTTCATCATACCCGCATAAAACTATCCTGTTTTCAGTACAGGCAAAATGATAACTGCGGGGCGTATCCAGGCATTGTCCATACCGCCGGCTCATTTCCCTTGTTATATATATGATTTTATTATGGCCATTTTCCGCTTCATTTTCTATATTATCCGACTTTCCCAGCTTCAATGATAACCCCATTGATGTAAAAAAGTAATCCTGCAAGTCTCTTGCAGCGGTCAGTATCACTCTCCCGGCATTTTCGGGAATAAGAATCTCCCAATCCCCGGTAATTTCAATTTCATCCTCCCGGGCTAGTACTTCGTAATTTCTTATATTGGGTTTATGTACTTCCAACAATCGCTTTCTAAACTCGTAGTTTCTTTCCGGCATTGGTATACGCCTCCTTATTCCTTATAAATTGAAATATCTATTCTGTGTTCCTATATCTCCAAGGCACTACCGGGACAAACAAGGAAGGACAGGGGAACATCGCGCCTCACTCCCTGTTCCATCTCCTTGTCCCGGCGTACTCCCCTCGTCGTGCACACGCATTGCTGTGCACTCGCCTTGCCGTGTACTCCCCTTGTCCCGCTGGCTTCTTACCTAATCTTGTTTTTAAATCCTCAAGGCAAAGGGCAACCATTTTTTCACCGAGATCAGTTGATGCTTCAACAGCATCTTGAACAAACCATTCATCGCTATCCTTTATATATTCTTTTACCACGGTTCCAGGGTAAAGGGCACTTAATATTGAGCATTCCCATTTTCCTGCGTGGTCGTAGCCCGTAGCATCCTGTACTTCCCTGCTCATGCATGGCAACACGGTAATCCAGTTCCACGGGTTATCCTTGCCATCCAGCTGCTCATAGAATTCTTTATTGCTGTTGTCGCCCCACCAGCCTTTTCCCCTGGTTTCCTCAAGATATTCAAAGGTTAGTTTCTTGGCAGCCTTCATGCAGTTCAAGGTCATTGGCAAAAGGTTTTCCTGCTCATACTGGTGGTGTATAAGCAGGTATATATTGCGCCATCCTCCGTACAAGAGTGATTTAAGAATGTTGTATATATATTGTTCAAAAACATCAGCTTCAACATGGACAGTGCCTTTTTCAGGTCCTGCAACCGCATAGCTTGAAGGGCTGTACCACACGGGAGGCGCAATTATGATGTCCTTTTCCTTCTCCAGCCTCTCCAGCAATCCATAAGCCACAAGGGTATCACAGCCGAAGGAACAATGGGGGCCATGATATTCCATTGTGCCCACGGGAATTACCAGGGGCCATTTTTCTGCCTTTGCCCTTTCCATATCCTTTGGGAATATATATTCAAGTTTCATATAACAAGTTTCCCCTTTCAATTTTGCGCTTTCAATTCTAAAATAGACTAGAAATCCAATTCAATTATATCGCCTATGGGATTGCACAGGCTTTCGCATCCATCTTCCGTTATTACAACTCCCTTTTCCCATCTTAAACCAAAGGTGCTGCCTGATACAAATGTATCAACCTGGAAAGTCATATTAGGCTTGAGTACATAATTTGAATTTGTTTCCATCCATGGGGCTTCCACTTCAATCATTCCCGTTCCGTGGCAGGGGCCGTATACATAATTATCTTTATATCCCTTTGATACAAACAAGTTATAATAACCTTTTGCGATATCACTGGCAGGTGCTCCCGCCTTCAGCCGGGCTTCAGTCCACTTATGTGCTTCAAGGCCGAATTCCACAAGCTTGCGTTTTTCTTCGGTTAGCTTTCCTACGCAAACAGGAATTCCTATACTTGGCGAATACCCGTCTACTTTTGCAGATAGATTAAGCTGTACCAAATCCCCTTTTTCAATTATCCTGTATGACGGCCTGGATATCGCATGCCTTGTTGATTTTTCGCTGAAAACATACATCGGCAATCCTTCATACTCAGCACCATTTTCATATATTACCCGTTGTGCTATTCCCACCATCTGCAGCTCAGTTACCCCGGGTTTCAAATTCTTTATCACTTCTTCAATTGCAAGCTCTGTTATCCTGAACCCTTCCCTCATGCATGCCAGTTCGTTTTCCGACTTTATACTCCTTAAGGCCAGCATGATGTCATCGGCTTTTACAATTTCCGCACCAGGATAATTTTCTTTCAGGCTCTCCAGCATAACAACATTGGTATCAAGAAAGCTCCCGATTCCTATCCGTATTTTTTCGCCTTTCACGCCCAGGGTGCTAAATATGTCCCTGTATGTGCTGGTCTTTGCTTCAGGGTAAGAGGGGTCTGCCGATTCACGGTAATCAAGAGATGTGAAAATCCTGTCAATACGGCTCACGTCAGCAGCAAATATAGCACTTTCCGGCCCTACAATTAAGGCGGCTTCGCCTCCAGGAGTTATGGCAACACCCGCCCTTTCAAACAAGGGCCAAAACCCGCTAAAATACCTGGCATTTGCGTAATCCGCCTCATTCGAATTAACAAGGAATATGTCTAGTCCTTTCTCTCATGCCAGTTTTGCGGCCTTTTCCACCCTTTCCTTGTACTCCCGGTCGGGTATCATTACCCTGCCCATATGTAAAACCTCTCTTATCTTATTATATTATTACTTTTTATATTATTACTTTGCATTGTTATCCTCTTTATTATTGCTTTTTTAAGTACAATATCCGTATTTATATTTGTTAAAACGTTATTACACATAAAAACTGCTTACCCATTTATTTTGATTTTACTTGTTATCTCTTCCATGTTATAACATGTTCTGCAATGTTTATTTATACACCAGCTTAAACCAGATGCGGAAAAATGGAGCTTGAGTTAAGCATTAACAAACGTCGGCTCAAGTATTACCCTGTCAAAAATCTTATACTCCTTGCTGCTAAATTCCTTGTTATTTAATCTTTTTATAATAATATCGAGGGCAATTTCACCTATTTTTTTTGTAGTCTGTACCATTGAAGGGATCCGTACGCTTATCAGCCCGGTATTGTCAGTTGCGTCAAAACAAACTATGTATATATCTTCACGGACTCTTAAACCTTTTTCTCTTATTGCTTTTATGGCGCCATACGCAATAAAATTGTTGGCTGCTAATAAAGCTTTGGGCTTTTTGCTTTGCTCCAGCATTTTTTTCATTATCCTGTAGCCGCTGTCAAATTTAAAATCCCCTATTCCGATAAAATCGTTATTAACTTTAATTCCATGCTCATTTAACGCTCTCTTCCACCCTCCAAGCCTTTCAAGGGCAGATGTTTCCTGGAGCTTTCCTGTTATTATGGCTATTTCCTTATAGCCAAAGTCTATGAGGTGCCTGGTTAAATCATATGCAGCCTTTTCATTATCTATTGTTACGAAATTAAAGTTTCTTTTTATTTGCGGAAAATTATCAACAAATACCGAAGGTATTGAACTATCAAGTATTCTTTCAAAATATTTCTCGTCCTTGCAAACCGTTGCCACTATAATGCCGTCAACTTGTTTTTGCATCAGCATTTCAAAGTATTCCTTTTCCATATCCTCATCATAATCACTGTTACAAAGGATAAGGAAATATCCATTGTCCTTGGCTATGGCTTCTGCTCCTTTACTCAACAGGGCAAAGAATTCATTTGATATATCAGGTACTATAAGCCCTATTGTCTTGCTGGTCCTGCTCCTTAAACTGCGGGCTATTTCATTAGGTGCATAGTTAAATTCCTTAATAGCCTTTAGCACCTTTTCCCTTGTTTCATCACTTACCCGGTCTTTCCCGTTAACAACCCTTGATACTGTTGAAACTGATATATTCAAGTGTTTTGCTATATCTACAAGTTTTACCGGCATTTTTTCTTACCCCTGTTTTTCCTTTGCTGTTAGCCAATATTGATTTTTACCAGGTACTAATTATATAAGTACACAAGCTTTAAAAAGTTGTAAAAACGTTTTCACTAATAATTATACATATTTTATCAAATAAGTCAATTAGTAAATAAGTCAATCATCAAGTTCAAATATCAAATTCAATTATAAAATTCAATTATCAAAATCAATCATCAAATTTCACCCTTAAATCTATTGCATCGGCTGAAGCCGGGAGCTCCACACGAATAAAACCTTCTGCGTAATGCGCACACCATCCTTCATGAGTAATGGTAAAGGGGATTGCCTTGCCATTTAAAATAGCTTCTTTAGCTTGGGTCCGGCCGTGAATATCCACTGTATAGCGGCGAGATCCGGGCATTCCCTTATAACTCCCCTCGCGCGCACCAATCGAAATTTGCACTTCATTACCCCGGCGTACGGTACAAATCCGCGTGGTTGCATATTCTCCCTTAAGGTAGTCGAGACTTATGCCGTCGTCCTCGTATAACGTATAGATGCGCCCTTCCCGGGAGGGGTATATGCTCAAGGTCACATGGCCAAGCGGGCTATCCCCGAGCCATTGCACATCATCGGAAGTTGGTATTATTGCTCCATCCTTGACATATAACGGCCCGCCGGCCCAACCGGGGTACTCGCATGGTACAGTGCATCCACCTTCTATAGCCTTGCCCGTCCAGGCATCCGTCCATCGTCCACGCGGTAATGTTATTTTTTCCGTGAATGCACCCGTCAGGAGGTCATCGCCGAACATGTACTGGTGCAGCAACTCGTCCGCGCCTGCCATGTCCGGGTACTCCATCGACATGGCCCGCATGACTGGATAACCGGTTTGCGATGCTTCATGCACAGCGGTATAAATGTATGGTATCAACCGGTACCTCAGGCGTGCATAAAACTTGAACATCTGCTTTAGATCCCCGGTCAGGTACCATGGCTGCCGCCAATATGCCCAATTGTTGAGTTGTGACCAGGTTTGGAAGAAACCGAAGTGAATACCTTGCGGGCTAAACACGTCCATGTCGCAGCTTACATTATTATGGCCTGAAAACCCGTGGTTCAGCATGGATACCAATGGTTTTGGGCCGCCGCCCGTATCCCCCGCCCAGGTGGCGGAATAACGCTGAATGCCGGTATAACCGCAAGATGAATAAATCATGGCACGCCGGCCGGTATAATCGGAAAACCCGCGGTTCATCTGCTTATTGTAAATGACAGGGTACAGGTTGTGCATTTCTTCATCATCCATCCCGTTGCCCCACTTGCGGTCAGGATGCTCGATGGCTTGATAGGCGGCATCCAGCTTGAAGCAGCTTACACCTTGATCTACAAATTTTTTGAGATGCTCAAACCATGGCTCATCCACCTTGGTAATCTTATCCATGGATAGGGGTCCCTTTATTAAATTCACATCCTTCTCAAAACTGTCCTCGTGGAATTCCTGGTTGCCCGCAGTTGCAGCACTACCGGCGGAGTTTTTGGCAATATTTCTCATCGCGTACTGCCGCTCTTCTTCAAAGCTCAGGTCATAATCACAGCAAAGCCAAAGACTGAGTTTAAATCCCAGCCGTTCCAGGGCGCCAAAAAACGTGTGATCCCCCTTGGGAGCCCAGTAAGGTACATAAAAGCGCTCCGGGTGCCAGGTTTTTTCCACGCTGGTATCGTAATATTTACTCATCCAGCCGGGTTCAAGCCCGACTATATCGCAGGGGATGCCTTCCCTTCGGAAGTTCATGCAGTCTTCCATCATTTCGCGAGCGTTTACCTGTTGGTTGCACACGTACGTCAAACCGTATGCCCAATGCGGCAGCATCGCCGGCCGGCCGAAAATGCTGGTGTACTCGTTTAGCAAGGTCCGGTAATCATCCCCAACAAACAGGTACACGTCCAGTTCACCCCCGCCGCCATGCATGCGCAGCTCATCTTTCCTGGTGCAGCCTACATCAAATGAATGGTGCCATGTTGTGTTTAAAAGCATACCCCAGCCTTCGGAGGTCAGCACTACAGGGATAGGCACGTAGCTTATTACGTCCTTCACCCACATCTCGTACTTGTACCCGGTTTTTTCTATTCGTTCCCGCGTAACATCACCCAGGCCATAAACACGGGTGTTTTCATGGAGTTTCAACGCCAGGCTGAAACCGCTGCCATGGCGATTAACCGGCACGCCAGCAGTTGCAGTCAGCACCGAGCCATCCAGGCGCTCCAGCACGAAACCGCCGTCAACCTTGGATACTACGAGCCTTGCAAAAGCAGTTTCCAGGGTGACTTGTATTTCCGACTGGGCGATACGGCAATCCACAGGCGGAGTTTCCGGTATAATATCATAACGGTTTAATGCCGATTCGCGGTCGTATTCTTTTGCAATACGCACGCGAAACGAACGCGAAGTTACAGCCGAGACAGTAAGGGTATTGCCGTCCGGTAAAACAATAGTAATTGAATCCATTTTAAACACTCCCGTTATTTCCTGTTATTTTTGCTATTACTATTATTTTTACGGAAAAAGACAGGGTGGTCAGCCATGTTTTCCCCGTCTTTTTCATTTAAACAATGATGGTACGCATTATATTTTGGATTATATATTATTTTGTGTTTTGTTTTAGTTTGTTTTGGTTTGCTTTTTTTTGCTTTGTTTTTTGTTTTGCTTTGTTTCGCTTTGTTTTTTTACTTTGTTTTACCTTGCTTTATTTTGTTTTACTTTGTATATTTATTATTTATTTTATTTTTTTTAACTTGAATTTTTTTCAGTTTATTTTATATTTTTCATCTCTTGTTTTTCCTATTATAATAATACTCCGACACCTTCCTTATACCTGCCACGACATCGGCAAGGTCCTGCTCCGTGTAAAACTCGTTCACCGTGATTTTTACCGCAGTTCTCAAGATTTCCTCGGCGGTTGGGCACAACCCCTTGTAGTATTCAATATCTCTTCCGTAATACTTGCAGTCGAAGGGGCAGCCTGTCCCGGGGTAGGCATTCTTCCTGGTAAAGATATCGTATTCGTATACGCATATTGGTATGTAGCCTGCGCTGTTAGGTATGCCCTCGGCGGCAAGGGCCTTGGAAAATTCATCCCTGCTTACCTCTAGTACATCCTCGTCAACCCGGAACATGTAAAACCAGTACGAAGACTTGCATCCTTCCAAGACCTTATGAGGATGAATGCCGGGCAGCCCCGTGATACCTTTCGTTATGCCATCCCCGTATACATTTCTTCTTTTGCAAATTGATTCAAGCTTGTCTAACTGCGCTATCGCCACTGCCCCCATTAGCTCGTTCATCCTGTAATTCGGTGCGAGGTATTGTATCGCCCTTGTAGCCATGGGATCTTTTGCAAGCCTGTTATAGTTCTTATCGGCAAACCTTAATGCATTCTCATACAGCTTATCGTCGTTCATTACCAGCATACCTCCATCCCCGACGGAAATATGCTTAAAATCGTTAAGGCTGAAACAGCCTATATCGCCGATTGTCCCTGCAAGCCTTCCCTTGTAATAGCACATGTAGCTCTGGGCGCAATCTTCAATCACTTTAAGATTGTACCGCCTTGCAATATCCATGATGGTGTCCATGTCGGCGGCATTTCCGGCAAGGTGTACCACGATTATTGCTTTTGTCTTACCCGTTATTTTTTCTTCCACGGACTTTGGGTCCAGGTTGTATGTGTACGGGTCAAGGTCTGCAAATACAGGTATTGCATTTTGGTAGAGGATTCCTATTACAGTGCCCATGTCCGTGATCGGGGACGTGATTACTTCATCACCGCAGGTAATGCCTATGGCGCCAAGGGCGACATGCAGCGAAGCAGTGCCTGAAGATACGGCAACACAGTGCTTTACCCCGTACAAGCTTGCAAATTTCTTCGTGAACTCTTTTACTTTATTCCCTGCCCAGTAGAAAAGCGTATTTTGCTCCAGCGCTTCTTTTAATTGCCGCAATTCTTCCTCGCCAAATCTCTTTCCGCTGCCGAAAGGGGTGGTTTTGACTTTTTCTCCCCCCAATAATGCAAGTTCACCCATTTGATCCTACCTCCTTATCCCAGGCATGACCATCCTTGTCATGCCGGTTATATGACTTTCTTAAATTCCGATTTTTGTACCGATGTCTACAAATCGATTATTTTTTCCTTTAACACGTTTGCCATATCGTCTTTTAACACTTTTTTACCAACTTTTTTACTATATATTCTTTTACTATATTTTATCATAATAAGGAACATAGTAAAACTCTAAACTTTTTTAATTTTTTCTTTAACATTTTTTACTTTTTTGATTATTGCTTTTTTGAATTATTTGATTTGTTGCTTTTCCTCGTATTATTTTATTTATCTTTAATGCTTGCCAAGAGCTTCTTTTTTAATTATGCCATTTCATTAATTATTCCATCTATTCCGCCATTAATAGCTCCAGGAAAGAAAACAAGCCAGCTTCGAGATCTTGGGGAGTACTTGGAATATTAAGTAAAGCATCCCTTGCGGCAACAAATTTGATATAATAACATCCAGGTATGCTGGATGTATCCAGGCAATAACTTGCAGGTAATAGCATAGAAGGATACAGTTCCTGTACGGGAAAACACTATGCGTGAAAACAGGGAATTGCTAATACCAGGGGAGTTGATAACATGAAGGTATCGGAAACAGAAATTATTGTCAGGTACTGTGAAACAGACCAGATGGGTATTGTACACCATTCGAACTATCCCGTATGGTTCGAAGTTGGGAGGACGGATTTTTTGAGAAAACTTGGCTTAAAATATTCGGACATGGAAAAACAGGGCGTAATGCTTCCTGTTGTCAGCTTGAATTGCAAATTCATCAATCCTGCCAGGTACGAGGATGTGATAATTGTTAGGACCAGGCTTGGAGAAGTGGGATGCGTCAGGTTAACATTTGATTACGAAATCATGTTGAAGGACGGGCTGAATCCCATTGTGCTGGGTGAGACCACCCATGCGTGGACTGACAGGAATTTAAAACCGCTTAGTATAAAAAAGAAAATGCCGGGGTTATACGCCTTTTTAAAATCCTTGGAACATGAAAATAAATGATTTTCCGGCGTTACCCGGCGATTATTGTTAAAAACGAGCCGCAAAATACCATGAAAATGTGGTAGAAGCATAATAAAAATTATAGAAATGATAGAAACATGACAGAAGCATGGCAGAAACATGATGGACACTCGATGGGCGCATGAGGGAAGCACAATGGAGACATGATGGTTAATTGGAATGGGGGCAATTATACATGATAAAAAACATTGTTTTTGACCTTGGAAATGTTTTAATAAATTTTAAACCGGAGAAGTATCTTGAGAGAACGCTGGAAAACAAAAGTCTCGTTAACATGCTCTGTAAAGCGATATTTAACTCCCCGGAATGGTTGGAGCTTGACCGTGGGAGTATTAGTCTTGAGGAAGCAATCAACCTCATGTGTGAAAAAAATATGGGCATTGCAGGTTATATAAGGACATGCATGAAAAATTACCACAACATGTTCACTCCTGTATCTGGAACAGTGAAGACACTGGAAATATTAAAAAGAAATGGTTTCAGGCTGTATTATCTTTCAAACTTCCACTTGAAAGCGTTTAACTACATATTTAATGAATATGAGTTTTTTTCACTTTTCGATGGGGGAGTTGTTTCATCCCATGTCAACCTGCTAAAACCCCAAAAGGAAATATACGAAATGCTCATTTCCAAGTATGGCTTGGTTGCCGGCGAAACCTTGTTTATTGATGATACGCTGGAGAATATAATAAGTGCTGGGGTCCTGGGTTTTAAAACATTGCATTTTAAAGACGTTAAAGATGCCAACAAAATAATTGACATGGTTAACCAGTATATAACAAGGGGTGGCTAAGTGTATTAAATTAATTAAGGTCCCACCTTTTTTCAGGCGGGACCTTAACATTAAAAACTAAAACCTGCTCCGGTCGGCCCAAAGCCCCAGGGCGGGATTGCTGATATAAAAGATTTCCTCCCCGTTATCCAGCGTATTATAACCATCCTTCAATTTCTCCGGGTTGTACAGCTTGAGAGCCTCCTCCAGCGGCATGTACTTGTAATTTACGCCTTCCACTTCGCTCCTGCTTAGCTTGTCAACCGCGTAGGTGATTGAAAATCTTCCGTCCGACGAACCATGGATGAGGTGTGCCGCAACGGAAAGGTTCTTTTGCAAATCCTCGTTCTCCTTGACGAGCTGAAGAACCTTTTCCCTGCCAACATACCCGTATTTCCTTATCAATACATCATTTTCATTATCTTCTCCGAATTTTCTAACGCCCGGGGCCAGCACGATAAGCTCCCCGCCGTCGGCTATCGCCATCCTCGTCCTGTATACAGCCTTGTTGCCAAGCCAGGTGCTCTTGAATTCCTTCTCGTCAAGGAACACGACAACTTTCCTGAAGGGTTTGTCTACGAAAGTAAGGTTCTTTTCCTGGCTAAGCTTTACGGCTTCCTCCAGTATGCTCCTGCTCCTCCCGATAAAGAGCCCGTGTATGGAAACCTTGTTACCCTCGGCCGTGGTTACCGTAAGAACATAAATAAGCGGAAGATGCTTTATGAAATTCTCCTCGGCATAATCAAGGACCCTTCTCACGGGAGAATAGTCCCTTCCCATGATCCTTTCCATGCCGTAAAATGCACCGAGCATGTGGGACTTGTTAATAGTGGCGCTTCCCCCGCACCCGACGAAAATGTTTTTGCTGTAGTTTGCCATCCCGATAACTTCATGGGGTACCACCTGACCTATTGATATGATTAAATCATAGGATTCGTCCAGCAGGTGCTTGTTTATTTCTATCCCAACAGACTCATCTATAAGCCCCTCGGATACTTCCTTTACGAATTCACCGGGAACCTCACCCACCTTTACAACATCCGTCTTCCAATTGTGCACGATGAAACGGTCAAAGGGTATACCATCCCCGAACATTTCAAGGCATTCCTGCCTTGCCATGGGCTCATGGGTGCCCAGGGCCGGCATTATGTCAACCTGGCAGGTGTCTTTTAACACGTCATAATACATCGCGGTAATCTTGCCCGCACCGGAATGGGCCCTCGTAAAATCCGGGGGTATGAGCAGCACCTTCTTCAAGCCCGGCTTTTTTCTTTCTATAGAACACTCCAGCGCTTTTTTTAGCTCCAGGTCCCTTATTCCCTCCACATGTTTTGATTTAATAATTATCTCCATCGTTTTTCACTCCTGGTCTTAATCGTTTTTTACCTATGCCCTGCTATTCCCCTGTTCCAGCTACACGTTATACGTTGTTGCGGGAGTAGTTCCGCCGCGGCCCGTCCAGTTGGTATGGAAGAATTCCCCCCGGGGCTTGTCAACCCGCTCATAGGTATGGGCGCCAAAGTAATCCCTCTGGGCTTGCAGCAGGTTAGCAGGCAGCCTTTCGCTCCTGTAACCGTCATAATACGCAAGGGCTGATGCAAATGCAGGTACCGGTATCCCGTTGGAAAACGCCGTTGATACAGCCCTTCTCCAGCTGTCCTGTGAAGATACGACCTTCTCCTTGAAGAACGGATCCAATAAAAGGTTTGACAATCCTGGATTCTTGTCGAAGGCCTCTTTTATTTTACCAAGGAACACGGAGCGTATTATGCAGCCGCCGCGCCACATGAGGGCAATTCCACCATAATTAAGGTTCCATCCGTAGGTTTGTGCTGCAGCACGCATGAGCGCAAAGCCCTGGGCATACGAAATTATTTTTGAAGCATAAAGGGCCTTTCTTATATCCTCGATGAATTGCTTCTTATCCCCGTCAAAACGCGGCACAGGTCCCGGAAGGACTTTTGACGCTTCAACCCTTTCTTCTTTTATTGCCGACAGGCACCTTGCAAACACGGCTTCTCCTATCAGTGTCAGCGGGATTCCCTCGTCCAGTGCTGCAATTGCAGTCCATTTGCCCGTACCCTTCTGCCCTGCTGTATCGAGAATCTTATCCACCAGCGGAAGCCCGTCTTCATCCTTGTAGGCAAGTATATCCCTTGTAATTTCAATAAGGTAGCTGTTCAGTTCTCCCTCGTTCCATTCCTTGAAAACTTCATGCATTTCACCGGCGGTCATTCCCAGGACATCCTTCATTAAATGGTAGGCCTCGCATATGAGCTGCATGTCGCCATATTCGATACCGTTGTGAACCATTTTCACAAAATGCCCCGCTCCATTTTCACCTACCCAGTCGCAGCATGGTGAACCATCCTCCACCTTTGCGGCTATCGCCTGGAAAATCGGCTTAACGTGCTGCCATGCAGCAGGTGAGCCGCCGGGCATCAAGCTTGGACCCAGGAGTGCTCCTTCTTCCCCGCCGGAGACACCCGTCCCGATATATAAAAGCCCCTTTTCCTCCACGTACTTGGTGCGCCGCATGGTATCCGGAAAATGCGAATTCCCTCCGTCGATAATTATGTCACCCTCCTCCAGGAACGGCACCAGCATCTCGATAAAATCGTCCACCGGTTTTCCCGCCTTCACCATCAGCATGATTTTGCGCGGCTTTTTCAATGCCCCGACAAGCTCTTCCAGCGAGTAGGTTCCTATGATGTTTTTGCCTTTCCCCCTGCCCTCGACAAAATCCTTTACCTTGCTGGTGGTACGGTTAAACACCGCAACCGTGAATCCCTTGCTTTCCATGTTAAGGACCAGGTTTTCGCCCATGACAGCAAGTCCTATAAGTCCAATATCAGCCTTGTTCATAATAACCCTCCTTGTCCTGTTTTACTCCCTTTTGGTAGTATGCTTTCAGCTTTTAGCTTTATTTTTTATTTTTTAGTTTTTAGTTCTCATTTTTAGTTCTCAGCTTTCAGTTTTTTACCCTTCGGTTTTAACTTTCAGCAATTTATTTTTTACTGCAACTTTTTTTAATTATTTTTTTGCACATTTTTACTATTATATTATATATCAACACATTTGCAATTTTCTTTGCATATATTGCTTGCATTGTTGCAATTATTGCTATATAATAATTTTTGCAGTTATTGCTATACAATTACCGTTGAAATTTTTGCTGTATTATTTTCATATACATGTTAAACCACATTTATTGTAAACGCTTAGAAATAATATTTAAATAGCCTGCCTGGGGCAGAAACGGCTTATGCGAGAGTAGGGTGATATTTCCATATGACAGGCAATTTTAACGGGAGTTCGCATAAAAAACCACATCCATTATTTCATGATTTTACGTCAAGGCAATACATGATAACCCCTGATTTCGAGTACTTTCATTATACCAATAAATCCGCAGCCGAAATAGAGTATCACAACCATGATTTCTACGAAATATACTTTTTTATTTCCGGCAAAGTCTCCTACATGATTGAAGGAAAGGCCTACAGGCTTAAACCCTGGGACATCCTCCTCATACACAATAACGAGATTCACAAGCCGATAGTCGAGGAAGGTGAACCATACGAAAGAATAGTATTATGGGTCAACCCCGGTTTTCTTAAAAAACACGGCACAAAAAATACAAACCTTTCCTTGTGCTTTGAATCAGCATTTCCCGGGAAAACCAACCTTTTACGGCCGACCCCGGAAAGGCTCAACAAGATAAGTAGCATATTGTCCGAGTTTGAAAACGCCTGCAGTAGTACCAGCTACGGGAGTAATATATTAAAAGAACTGTATGTCATAGAATTGATAGTATTTATTAACAAAGCATACCTTGAATCTTTCGGTGATGGTGCCGGCGAGGACATAGAATATGACGAGAAAATAAATGATATTATAAGCTATATAAAGGATAACCTGGATTCGGACCTTTCATTGGACCACTTATCCAGGAAGTTTTATATCAGCAAGTATCATTTGCTCCGGGAATTCAGAAAATACACCGGGTATACTATTCATAACTATATCCGCCAAAAAAGGCTCATCATGGCCAAGTCCCTTTTAAGGGAAGGTTTTTCCGTGACAGAAACATGTGAGCGATGCGGCTTCGGCAATTACTCCAATTTCATAAGGGCATTTAAAAATGCTTTCGGCATTCCTCCCAAAAAATACTACAATTCATTTAAACAATTATAAACTTGAAAAGTAAATCCCTATAAAAAATTTTCTAGCAGGAGTATAAAATGTGAATATCCGTCAATAATAAATAATGACCTCACAAAATACATTTTGACCCCCTTTACAAGGGTTAGTCTCTGCGACTAACCTCTTTTTTTTTAGCAATCCGCAATAATTATAATAATGTGCCTTGCTGCATTTTCCTCGGGTAATCCTTTCATCAGGGAAAATACTGCTTAATCAGCTCCAACGGGACAATAGGCTTGTTACTGCTATTATTGAGGACGACGTAAAACTCTACTTAATCAGCTCCAAACCCGGAATATAGCTAAAATGCTTGTCCAGGGTATATACAGCGGCATCGTTATTTTTTGCAATTACAGCTATCAATATATCCGTCAGTGGAATAGCATAGCCCTTTTTCCGCAGCGAATAGGACATAACCCCCGCATCAATCCAATCTTTTGTATCAATCTTGAAACCGGGATCAGCATCAATACACTTGGAAAGCATGTTTAGTTCCTTATCTGACTTTACCCCCTGCAATAGTTCAGAAATAATAGGGCCCGTAATATAAATACACCCATTATCCAATCCATTGTCAATAAACTCTACAATACCGGCTTTATTCTTAAAATATTCTACCCAGATCGAAGTATCAATGATTATTCTCTGTTTCATACAGCTCCAGGCTCCTTATTTTTTGCAGGTATTCCTCGTCAAAGTTAATCTTTCCTCTTAGCTGTTTCAGCGCTTGTATTTTCTTATATCTTATAGCATCCCTCAAGGCGCTCTCCACGGCTTTTGAGCGATTGGACGTTTTATATACGGCTTCAGCCTCTTTTAACAAATCTTCGGAAATATTTAAAGTTGTTCTCATCCGCATCAACTCCTTCATAAAAATTATGCATCAAATTGTTATGAATGTCAAATTCCTTTTCTGGTTTTCAAGTTTTCAAACTATCATGAGCCTGCCTTTTACGGGCAGACTCCTTGATCAATCTCTTGCGAGCTCTTTGTAAAGTTTTTTTAAATCCACAAGCCATACATTGCCCATTTTTGCGGCAATCGCTTCCAATTCCCCGGTAAAACCTGGTTTGGAAAACAGCATGTAGTACTTGTTTCTATATTTTTTAAAAAGCTCACCCTTTTCCACCAGTTCGTTTAAAACTCCTATACCTGCCTGTTCGGTTTTCCATTTGCATTCCCCCAGGATGGCATTTTCATCATCAATAGCAAGAATATCAATCTCATCCTGTCTCTTCTTTATTGGATTATTGCCCCACCACTTGCCTATTCTTCCGAACATAAAAGGCAACAATAGTTTTGCATTTTCTCTCACAAGGTACTGTGTGCAGATTTGCTCAAATACCAATCCCATATAATTTGGAAGTTGGGGTGCGACCGCTTTTTCATACACGACATCAGATAATCCTGTTGCTATACTGCTCATGTTAGCGGGGATGAACCTGTACCAGAAACGGAACATATTATCATCCAGCAAATAAATGCTTTTTCGGCTATTATCTTCTTCTGCCAGGGGCTTTTCTTTCTTAATAATCCCTAGTGCTATTAGCGCAGATATATATTTTGCACATTTATTGCTTTCAATGTTATTCCTTGTGGCAATTTCATTAAGTCTTGAGGCTCCGCCCGCAATAGCCGCAATAATTCCGTTATAAGTAGCAAGCTCTCTTAATTCTTGCTTTAACAGGTTTGAAGGCTCTTCAAATAAGTAACCGGATTCACTTAAGAATAAATTTTTAATATTTTCCTTAATGCTTAAGTCTAATCTTACCCTGGCCAGGTAATCGGGAATTCCTCCCGTTATTCCGTATAATATGGCCTGCTCCTCAGCACTGAAACCCTCCAGCATTCTTGCAGATTCATAATATGTAAATGGCTTAATTTTAAACTGGGCAGTGCGCCTGCCGTACAATGGGCTTTTATATCCTAGCACCTGGTATTCCATGAAGCTCATGGACGAACCGCAAAGAATCAGAAAAAGCTTGCTGTCTTTCAATTTCATATCAATATGTGCCTGGATAATAGATGAAATTGATCTATTGCTTTGGGCAAGATAAGGATATTCGTCAATAACCAGGATAATCCTTTCATCATGCGAAATTTTATAAATATAGTCAAAGGCTTTTTCCCAGTTTGAGAAATATACATTCCCTTCCGATTCTCTTGAAGTCACGGCAAAAACATCATTACTGAAGTTTTCCAGGTTAATAAAATCACTTGCTTCACGGGCAACGAAATAGATGGCCTTTTTACCCTTGCAGAATTCTTTAATAAGCGTAGTTTTACCAACCCTCCGCCTTCCGTATATCACAACAAACTCGAATTTTCCGCTTTCATACATAATATTTAACTTTTCAAGCTCTTGTTGCCTTCCTACAAACACTTGCGATCACCTCACAAATTACAAACTCGTAAGTTTGCAAATCATGAGTTGATATTATCATATTTCCCTTGTTAAATCAAGTTTAAATTTTGATATGGGGTGCCTGATTATCATACTAAGATAATCATATTACTTCCATATTATTTGCATATAATTTTCATAATTATTTCTCTGCTATAATTACTGTCCCGGCCATCCAGCGTGTGATTTCGTAGCTGTATGGGAACTTATCGGCATCAGGCGGCGGAAGCTCGTAAAACAATTTGATGATTTCATGATTGGAAAACCCGACATCCATGTTTATTTCATGCCATTCCGCCAAGTCAAAAATCGTTTCGCGAAATGCCGGCATATCTTTATCATCGTCATTATCAATTAAATAGAGCCATCTCTTTACATTTTCATCGGATTTGTCGGAAACCATGCTCATTTCATAATTGCATTTCCCGCCAACAGAAATCACACGATATGCTTCCTTTATTGCTGTCAGCATATCACCCATAATGTTCTCAAAGCCGCCGAAGGATGTGACCAGGTCAAGGCTATTGTCTTTGATGGGAAGATTCCGGGCATCGCAGGCAATATAAACAAGATTTGCATTTGGATTTTGGCCTTGCTCCTCTATATAACGCTTATCATATTTTAAAATCCTGTGGCTTATATCAGACAGTATAATTGTGCAATCCCAATTAATATATTTTAATAATTCAAAAATAAATGAAGCCATCCCGCTGCCAATATCCAAAATGATTGACGGTTTTTGCCTGGTTATATATTCAATCTGTTTTTCAATGATTTTCCCATACCTGCTAAATAATTCGGCCATTTCGCTTTCCAAGTTATCCATCATTACGGATACTTGCTTCTTATATTCATCATATGAACGTATCCAGCTCGACCAGTTGTTGCCGTGATGTTCAAATGTTCCGAAGTCCACCACTCCTTCAATTACAGGGTATTTATGATCGCCGCAGGTTAAGTATTCTTCTTCGTCAACCTTAAAGTATTCCAGACCCTTACCACATTTTAGACATCTGAACATATGAACTATTTCTTTTACCGGGTTCTCACTTGTGTTAACGGCCTGAAGCGTAAGGTTGATTAAAGGTTTCTTCAAATCCTTCAGGCTATTACCCGGTAATTCCGACAAGCTGATTCTTTTCGAGAAAAATTTCTTTTTACCGTCTTCCTTTATGCCCACCTCCAGGAAAAGACCATATGACAGCATATCCTTCTCGGTAAGTTTTGCACATTTGTACAAATATCTCCTGGGTAATACATCACTCATGGCTGAGATTACTTTTGCACTATCATCAGGTATATCATATCCTAAAAGGGCCTGTGCAAATTCTTCCCTGTTATTTTGAAATCCGACTTCTTCATTTTTTCCAGTTTCATTGCCAAGCAAATAATCCACGCTTACCCCAAGTATTTGCGATAAGGGTAATAATAAATCGATATCAGGCAATGATATTCCATTTTCCCATTTTGAAACCGCCTGCGCCGAAATGCACAGCATGGAAGCCAGCTTATTTTGTGAAAGCCCGCATTGATTTCTAAGAGCAATCAACTTTTCTCTAAATTTTGTTTTATCGACCATAATATCAACTCCATTTATGAAAGTAAAGAGCGCTCTTCCAAGATAATAATATCACGGTAACTTCATATCCCGCAATGTACGGTAAATTTACGATTTGGACGATTTATATAAACCAATGGTTGATAGATATTACAGTACTGTTCGCCCTGACTTGGATTTAACCTGATAAATTAACACCACTGCACCGCAAAAAAACACAAAACAATATCAAGACAAATCTCCTCTAATGTGCTAATATATATATGAAATATAATGTGAAATATATATTTTGTGTATTTATTAACAATGCACAGGATATATGCTTTCGATACTATGTATATATTATTATGTTAGGCATGTATATATGTTATATATATATGATAGTGGCAGCAGGAATGAGCAAGCATATTCTTTTTATGTAATATATAATTATAATAATAATATTTAATACGCAATACTTACTTTTATATGCTATCGGGGGGCAAAATGCCAAGGGATAAATTACTGACAAGCAATGTATTGTCGAAGCAAAGCGAAATACCGGTATTAATCAGCATAAGGCAAGTAACAAAAAAGTTTGGCAGGATTACTGCAGTAGACGGAGTAACTATAGATATTTATAAAGATGAAATATTCGGCCTTGTTGGACCAAACGGGGCCGGGAAATCCACCCTGGTTTCAATGCTTACAACCCTGACAAAACCGGATAGCGGCGAAATCGTCATAAGCGGCTTCAGCGTACTGGACGAGGCCCCGTCCATACGCAAGATGATTGGATTTGTGCCCCAGGATATAGCCCTCTACCCCACCTTGAGCGGGTATGATAATCTCAAGTTCTGGGGCGGCTTGTACGGTCTTAAGGGCAAGCTGCTTAAAGAAAGAATTGACGAAGCCCTGTCCTTTGTAGCCATGAATGACAGGGCACGCGACAAGGTCAACGAGTATTCCGGCGGCATGAAAAGGCGTATTAATATTGCCGCAGCCCTACTTCACCATCCTGTAATCCTGTTAATGGATGAGCCCACCGTAGGTGTGGATATAATATCCAGGCATTATATCATAGACGCCATCAAGAATTTAAAAAACAAGGGGCAAACTATTATCTACACCAGCCATGATATTGAAGAAATGGAGTTGGTATGTGACAGGATTGCAATCATGAATGCAGGCAGGATTTTAAAATGTGATAGGGTTGACAGCCTGAAAAAGGAGGCTGGAACAAAAAGCTTAAAGGACGTGGTTCTGGAGGTTATTCTGTCAGATAACCGGAAATCCGGCTCAAAACTGAACCGGGTTTAGAGCACACAATTGCCACGACAACCTCGTTAAGGCAACCGCGCAATGACAACCAATGACAACCAAGTTAAGGCTGGATTAAGCCAGGTAACACAAAATCCACGGGAGGTGCAGCATAAGAATGGCAATTCCGGGTATTAAGTCCATTATAAATTTTTCCAACAGAAAATATGTATATATCGGGTTGGCAGCGATAATTATAATTGTTATTTCCGCTATTGTTATTACCCTGCTTTTAACCGGAAGGGATAAAAATGTAAAAGACCTGTATTTGCAGCTTGAAAGAAAAAATCTCGTAAACCGCATGAACGAAATAGAGAAAAAATACAACGAACAAATGGCAAAAACAAGGCCATTGCGGGAGCAGCCCTCCCGTACCAGGTACGAAATATCGGTAAA
>JAAZDH010000161.1 GCA_012512865.1 Clostridiaceae bacterium
CATCCTTCATTAAAGGATGGTCTCTCGCTTTTATTTATCCTACAAAAATTTTACGCTATGCTGTTATGCCCTTTCCTTTTCCTTCATTCCAGGAAAGAGAATTTTTCACCTCGTGAAACTGGTTAAAACTCAAGTTCTTCACTCATAATCTTCCTTACCCTTAACCTTGCCAAGCAGCTTCCATCTTCCGGTCCTCCCGCACAATAGGCCAGCAAGAGCGAATCAACGAGAAAATGTATGGCAGTATAACAATAGCCGCTATCGGGGTCATTCTCAACTACTTTATATTCGCTCCATGTTTTTCCGTCATCTTTGCTAACGGCAATCACAAGGGGAGTTCTTCCTCCATGCCATGCTTTATCAGAGCGCTGTTTTCTGCCATTGTAGTTGGGCACGGGATTCCACACTGCAACAAGGTCTCCATTCCAGGGTATTCTCTTCATCGAAAGCGGTGAGCAAGGGGAAGTAAACCTTGAAGGCTGGGCTGTTGTCCATGTTTCGCCCCTGTCAAAAGAAAACATTTCGTACTGGAAGCACATGTCAGTTCTCGCCCAGGCCCATAAAACACCATTCTTTAGTTCTATAAGGCCTGGCTCCTGGAGACCGGAGTTGGAATGATTATTAAAAGGCATCACGCACTTGCAGTTACCTTCTCTCCAAGTATTACCATCATCATCGGATATAAAGAAAATGACTACTCCCCTGTTGTCAAATCTTACATATGGATCGGTTCTACCGGTACTATAACCATTCCGGTGAAATGCCGAAGGAACAATAATCCTGCCATCAGAAAGCTTTACCACCCTGTCGTTGTTCACAACGTAATATCCTACGGGAGGTATGCATGGTATGGGCTGGCTCCATGTTTTTCCTTCATCGCCGGATCTTCTCAGGTATTTTCTTGCATCGTTTGTATCTTTTCTTATACCATAATATAAGCCAATATCGCCATTGTTCATCCTCATAAGAGAAACACTCATAATGTTTTTAGCGTTATACTCATCCCTGGTAAATATTATTTCTTCATCCGTCCATGTTTCTCCCTTGTCAAAAGAATACCTTACCGCCAGGTTCGCAGAGGCATCATCATGAGATTTATCTCCCGTAAACCTGCTGTAAACAAACATGACGGAGTTATCCCTCAATATAATAAACGCTCCTTCACTATTCCTCGGGTTGTTTTCACGAGGAGGAAGCTCCAGGACGATTTTTCCTACTTCAGCCATGTAAGGCACCTCCTATTCCATTTTTATACACGCATAAGCAGCTTATTTCTTTAAACTTCTACACCCCATTTTCATGCTTTTTCCACGCGCTGTTTTCATGTCATGTTATTACTGCTTTTTTATGTCTTTTTCCTTGCTGTCCATGAGCACCTTCCGGTACACTCATTATTCTCATCATACTCTATGTCGAATGACATTTCAAACCCGTATTTTTCAGCAGTTGGTACATAGAGCGCAGGACAATGGTCGCAGTAGGAAAACTTACCCCTGTAAATTTCCCTGTTCCTGTCGCGCAGCTCCTTTACCGATGGACATTCATGCATAGCCCCGAGAAAAACGCCATCTTTTAGGCTTATCTCGTACTTGGCTTTTTCCCTCTTAAGATTGCCGTCTTTCCCGTCCAATTATTCCACCATTCCTTCCAGCCCTTTTTCTCTTATTAAATTGCCCAAATCAGAAGTATTCCCTTCCTCGGAAATTATTTTCCACAAGTCCAGGACTGCATCCGCACCATATTTGTCTTCTATGTACTTGAATGTCTCATTATAAATAACGATAAAATCATGAACCGTCATGTTAGCATCAATCCCCCTTTCCTTTTTCAAATGCCCTTTCAAATGTCCACCTGCACCTGCCATTATTATCACATTCCTCCATACAGAACAGGTGGCCGCTTTTTTTCGCGAGGATACCGTTTATTATCTCGTGGTGCTTGCAATAATTTTTAATGGGGATAA
>JAAZDH010000162.1 GCA_012512865.1 Clostridiaceae bacterium
ATGGTAAAGTTACTCCTTTGTTCCGCCACTTAAAGAACATACAATACGATGGATATCTATTCTAGATTATTACCAGAAAGGACGGCCGAAAGGTGCTTTTTAAATCCTACAACAACTTGACACTATCTATTATCGCCAAGGAAGTGCCTTCCAACGTCTATTAGTATAATATCAGACTGCTCCTGGTCCTTATTGAAAAACAGTAATGGAACATATTCTGGTCCCTGCATATTAATTGCTTTTTTTACCTGCTGCTTGCTATCCAGCATATTTCCTCCTCCTTTATTTCAATACCTGCTTGTTTATCTTGTAAACCTAACTCTAAAATTACTATGTAAAAAATATAAACAGCATATCAAAAACAGGATTCCTCAAATGCTTCACACCGGGTTTAAATATTCTCAACCGGAATAGATTCCTTGTACCTGAATTCAATCGCGTGAAATACATTTTTCTAAACACTAATGTTTGACATGACTAACACATCACATTTAATATCTCCCGTATGTTTCAGCTACTTTTTTCATAATTTCAATTGTCCTGTCAGGTGTATCCCTAGGTGTTTGGTCACCTGTTGACAATATGTAACCTCCTCCTTCAGCCGCATCATCAATCGCTTTTTTGCAAGCATCTTCTACTTGCTTAGGCGTACCATACAACATTATTTCGGTCGTATGAAGATTTCCTTTAAGTGATATTTTCCCGCCATGCCTTTCCTTTATTTCCTTAAGATCGCAATCCCCCATCGGCGGAATTTCAAGCGGCTCAATACATGTAAGATCCGTTTCATTTGCAGCTATCTCCACAAGTGCACGTTCAGGTCCGCAGCAATGCAGGTGTGTTGGAATACCATGCTCTTTAGCAAGCTTTGTAAGTTTCTCCAGCCATTTAAGCCCTATTTGCCTAAATATATGAGGTGGGTTTGTAATCATCATACCACTGTTTCCAATTGAGATACCATCAGGATTCCATGATAGAAATGTTTCTGCTTGTTTCATCATATTATGCCCTCTTTCCTCCATCTCTGCAAGAACAACACCAGGCTCATCATAATATCTTAGGACTTCATCTTCCCATATGGGGAGTGCCGGCAAAGATACCATGGGAAATACAACACCATCATCCCCTAAATATGCCTTTGCGTCATCATAATATTCCTTTCCATACTTTTTATATGATGGGTTAACTATCTCATACTTTCCATGAGTTTCAGGCAACCCTAATGATTTCGCCTTAACAAACGCCCGAGGCTCCTGCCCTCTGAATACTTCGACAAAAGGCGACCATGTAATTCCACTACCATCCTCCTGAAAAGAACGAACAATTATTTTTTTATCATCCTTGTACACAATTGCCTTGCTTGTCTCCTCCATAGGTACAACTAATGGAACAAAAGCATCTACGCCATAATATCTATAAGCGTCTACTTGAGCTTTCCATATAGGAGGATCTTTATAAATCAATACATCGATCGCTGGTTTGCCAGAAAGCCTTACAGGAACCATTTCCCACATATCAGGTGCTGCCGGCACATGATCCGGTTTTTCGTTTTTTATTGCTTTAAGCAACCTTTCTTTTGGTGTCATTAAAATTGTCCTCCGTCTCATGAATATTCGTTCTGAAACTTACCGGCTTTTTACTTTTACAAATATCGGGCTTATCCACGCCATTTCACCATCTGCTTGTTTCATCCTGGCATAATAATAGTTATCCTTTTTTTTCGGAGTATCCTCTATTTCAAATTGAATATTAGATCCCCTTGCACCAGTTGAATAAAATATTACTCCATTCTTAACAATATCCACTTTCTCTATGTCATTTGTCCCATAAAAAGAAACGCTTATTTTTATATTTGTGTTATCTAGCGTCTCGTATTCACTCCCGGGCATATGCCCATCAATATAAAAATATCCCAATATTCTTGCGTTTGTGGCAGCATAGCACCTTCTGTTTTTAATAGCATCGAAAACTGCTTCCCTTGTTAGTTCTTTTGCATAAACAGCAATAAGCCCGTTGGCATATCGTCCCCATGCAGAATTACCAGGCATGCAGTCATGCCCGTCGCTTGAACCTATAAATGCAAGTTTATGCTCCATGTTCAGTGCTTCTATTGCATAGCCTCCAGGTTCACAGTTTATCAAGGGCCTTTCCCCGCCAAAATATTCGGAACTGCCATGTGAAGAATATATTTCTATTGCAGGCACTACATCCTCTTCATAATTTGTCCAGTCATACCCTCTTTGCCTTTGGGGATAAGAAGTCATATGAGGAATAACCAGTGCATTATTCCTGCGTGCAAAGTCAAACAATCTTTTAGGAAAGCTGTCTATATGCCATGGTGCTTCATCCCCGGGGAAATAGACATTTGCATCCCATGTCTCACTGTTCTCGTATCCAAGAAGGGTAACAAACTTACCGGGTTCATAGTATTTTTTTGCCCCGTCCTTTATAATTTCCCATTGAACCGAATTCGATGCCTGCCTTCCACCGCTGTAACTGTCCATATGCTCAGAATGACACACAAAATCCAGGAAAGATATATTTCTTGCATAATCATAAAATTGATCAGTTGTTCCCACCGAATCCATATAACCAAGATGGCAGTGAATATCCCCCCAATACACTTTGTACTCACTTTTGTCAGAAATGCAGCGAATACTGTTGCTTCTTCCCCTTATACCGTTATTGTCCATTACATCAACAATATATATCCCATCCTTGTCTAAAGACACATTACTAATACGGGCAATCGCATTGTTTCCATTAACCGTTTCAAACTGTATGTTTTTAATCTCTTCCCCGTTGATGTATATTTTAAATTTTGATTGATAACCGCAAGCAACATTGCCGTAAGAATCTTCAACTCTTATATTTATCGCGAACTTCTCCTTCTTATACACCGTAGAAGGAGTTATAACTTTAATTTTTTCAGCTGCTCCTCCCTTTATATTAATTTTAGGCGGAGCAGAATCCTGAAAATAGCTGCCGAAACCGTCCGCATCCGCAAGCGTAAAAAATGTAAAACCTTGTTGACAAAATGTCTGTGCCCTTGAACCCCTGGAACCTTGCGACCTATCTCCTATTACTACAATAATTTCATCATCCTGTTTAAGTTCACCTTCAACTACAGAAACATATATAAAATTGCTGGCATCAAGCACTATGGGTTTTGCCTTGAGATTTGCCCTGCCGGTCGTTTTAACGGAAACAAAACCGCTGGCTTTCGGATTGTCGACTTGGAAGCTCTCCCAATTAGTGGAGTGGTGAAACCCAACCATAATTCCTCCATTTTTCTTTATACCTTGGCTTCCGACCCTATAAACATATTTCCATGTCCCCCGTTCTCCGGCAGTTATACCCGCACAAGGTTCTACACTGGCAGCTCCAAATTTCCTGAATATTCTCGCTATACTGCTTTGATATGAAACTTTTGTGTAATCCATAAGATTCTTGTTATATTCCAGCTTATTTATCATATTTACAAGTTCCATGGTCTTATTTTTGCTTTTACTTGGCTCAACAACTATTTCTCCATCGTATGCATATTTTACTTCTAATAAAAAATCTTTTACCAGCTTTTCCTC
>JAAZDH010000163.1 GCA_012512865.1 Clostridiaceae bacterium
ATCATCAATTAAATCGTATGCTTTATCATATTCCCGTCCGTTTACATATACATAAAAGGACTCAAGCACGGGAACGGCACTGGTTTCTCCCGGTTGTTTACCGGTTTCCCCCGCTTGTTGCCCTCCAGGTTGCTGATCTTCAGGTTGCGACCCTTCAAGCTGCCCCTCTTCGGGTTGCTGACTTCCGGCTTGTTGGTCGTCAGGCTGTTGATTTCCCGGAACCGGTTCTCCCGTTTCCCCACCCGTGACGCCTTCACCTGTTCCCTGGTTTTCGAGTTCTTTTCCTTCCCCGCTTTCACCTTGACTTTCTCCTTCTCCGCTTATCCCGCCATCGCCTTCTGCCGCACTTCCCCCTTGTGCTTCACCTTCTCCTGCTTTTCCGCTTGCTCCCGTATCCCTTTCTCCTGTATCTCTCTCGCCCGTTTTATCTTCCTTGGCCAAGCCTGCCCCTTCCCCGCCGGGGATACCGTCATCCGGGTAAATCACCCTGCCTTCTTTTACGTTGAAAACCACGCTCATCTCAACTTCATTACCCTGTTGCGATTTTCCCTCGTCCAATGAACGGGAATACTCCTTCAACCTAAGCTCATCGTTGGACCTCCACCTGTCTATGAAGTACGAGTAAATCTTCCCGTCATCTTCCCCCCTGCCGATTGCTTCTCCATCCGGGGTCTTGTTGTCAATCACCAGGAAGCTGCCCGTACTGCTGTTAAGCACCTGGAGAAATGATTCCTTCCCGTCGCTATCCGCCAGGTAGCTGTACGCGGCATATTCCTTGTCGGGGGAAAATACAAGCTCGCTTAAACCATAAGCCTTTGCCCCGTGGAGCTTCCTCGGGGATTTATTCTTAAGATCTATTTCATAAAAATCAAACAGTATTTCACCGGTACTTAGTCTATTCTCAACGAAAAAGTACAACCTGGCATATTTCGTGTTCAAGATACCCTTCGTTATAACAGGCTTCCCGGCACCACCGGGAGAATCCCCGGTGTCTTTCAAGGAAGGTATTTCACTGGACGAATATAGTGCAGATTCGCTCCTTCCATCCATGTAATAAAATGCCTCTAAAAAGGGGAAGTTGTCCTTGTCATAGCATAAATACATTTCCAACTCGTACTCAGGGGAGTTGTTCACGATATTTATGCTCTCCCTTGAAATCCAACGGTCACCGGCTCCTCCATTTTCACGCCCCAGCTCGTTTTCGCCGGACGATATATCATCTTTCATATCCTCCTTGCCGCCTCCGGCATCTGTATCCCCTTGTTCCCCCGCTGCAGGAATCGTTTCCCTGCCCGTTGCGGTATCACCATCTTCTTTGTCCTTTTCCGTATCACCCGGATCACCGCCGGCACTCCCATCCCCATTCCTGTTGTCGGAAACAGGGGCCCTGCGGGGTAGTAAATTGGCTGCAAGCAATGTTGCCAATACAAGTGAAGCAATAAGTAAAAGCGATATTATCAAGTAAAACAGCCTTTTTTTCATTTGGTTTTATCCTCCTAAACCCGGCTTTGACCCAGTGCAAGCCTGGATTCGCAAGCGAGCATTCAATGCAAAAAGCACCCGATGCAAGAAAATAGGCTCTTCCCAGTTTTATCATGCCAGATCTTTTTTTATTTTTACAATACCCGGTATTTTTATTCTACAGTATTGATGAGAATTCATCAAGGGTGGATTAGGGCAGGTTGCAGCCCATGAAAAACCCGCGGGTATCCAATAAAATTCATGGGGGTATCCAGGACGATTTTACATGGTGATTGCCCATGGTAATTTTACATGGTGATTGCCCATGGTGTTTCCTGTGGTGGTTGCCCAGGGCCTCAACCCGTGAACTGATCATCATGGCCCCATGGCGCCGTAGGACGCCATGGGGCCATGATGGGTTGCAATGTTACGAGGTTATAATATTTACGAGCTCATGAATATATAGGAATATGGTTATGAAACTTATAAAATCAAGCTATAAGCCTGCAAGTCCATAAGGCCATGGGGCTGCAGTAACAATACTATTGGACTTTTACCGGCTCCCCGTTTTTCTTTGCAGAAGCTACCTCTGCCTCGGCAATCCGTATGGTATCCATCGTGCTTTCAGGAGTGCACACGGAAATCTCCCCATCGCTGTTTAAGGCATTGATAAAATATTTAATCTCCCTGTAATATCCCATTTCTTTATCTAGTTCAGGTATAAAGCTTTTCCCATCGTTGGGGTTTACCGTGAGTACCCCGTTTTCAAAAATGAGGTTCCCTTTTTCGAAGTTAACCCTGTACAGCATCTTGAAGCCATAGTCTCCGTTCAATGTCCAGTCGTCCTGGGCATTTATAACTTTCCCGTCTTCATATATATAGTTCGTGGAAACAATATCATAACCGCTTCCCGGCACTACATTCTTTGCTATCGTGGAAACCTTCGCCGGCTTGCCGAACAGCCAGTTTATAGTGTCTACATCATGTATATGCTGGTCAAGAATACAGCCCCCGCTCTTATCCTCCTGGAGGAGCCAGCTCCTGTAGGACCATATGGGTGTACTGCCGCCCCTGAAAAAGTAAGCTCCTGTGACCTTACCATACCTGCCGCTATCAACGCATTCTTTTAGATACTCATATTCAGGCCAAAATCTTAGGCACTGGGCTATCATGAGCTTTTTGCCGTTTCGGCGGGAAGCTTCTATCATCCTGGCACAATCCTCGGAATTCAAAGCCATTGGCTTTTCGCATAACACGTGGAATCCCTTGTCCAGGGCTTTTATCGTAGCCTCCGCATGGACGTAGGTCGGCAGGGCGACATCTACGCAATCCAATTCCTCATTTTCAAGCATTTTGTCCATATCGGTGTAAAGCCTGTACTTGGAAAAATCTATGCTTGATGAGCCGGTGTCTATATTACCACCGGCAAATTTACCTTTCAGCTTTTCTTCATCCTTGTCGCATATTGCCACCAGCTTTACAGGAAATCCTTCCCCCTCAAGCCTAGTGTAAATTTCAAGATGGCTTCTCCCCATGAAGCCAAGCCCTATTAATCCAACTTTAATCATAATATACCTCCCGTAATCCTGGAATTTCATCCATCATGAAATTCAATTCATAATGGAATCCTTTCCGTTGATTTTATATATTTTTTTGTATTATTTACAGGTTTCATCCATCATGCCAATTATCCCGGCGCCAGGCTTGCTTCTATCTCCCCAGTATCTTGTCCATAGATTTTGACGTATTGTACAGGATTTGTTCAGGGTAGTACTTATACGGCGGTATCATTTCCGCAATTACATAACCGTCATAACCTACCTCTTCAAGTTCCTTTACAACTGCAGGATAATTCACATCCCCTGCCAGCAAGTCCACAAACCCGGCAAGACCCCCTACTTCCCTGCGGTAATCCTTAAAATGAACTTTTTTAATTCTTTTCCCGAGAATCTTTATCCAGTGCTCTGCATATCCTAAATAAATCACGTTTCCAACGTCAAAATAGGCTCCCACGTACTCTGAACCTATCTTGTCGATAAAATCCCTCATCTCGAGAGGTGACAGCAAAAACTTGTTCCACACGTTTTCAATCCCAATGCACACCTTTTTCTTTTCCGCGTACGGGGCCAGCTCCTTTATGGCGGCAAGTGCCCTGTCATAAGCCGTGTCGTACTCCATGATCTCGCTGCCGGGTACGAAATCTACTCCTACAGCCCCGGGAACCACCAGTATGGTGTCAACACCCAGGATCGCAGCAAAATCAAGTTGCTTCCTGGCAATGTCCTTTGCCTTTTCACGGGTTTTTTCACAGTTGCTCGTCAAGGAATAGGACCAGTACAAGCCGGTTGCAAGGCTTGTTATTTCAATTCCTGCTTGCTCGGCAAGTTTCCTGTAGCTTTCAACTTCCCCGGCGGTACTCTCCAGTCCCATTTCCCCGGTCTCGTTAAGTGCAAGCTCGATACCTTCAAACCCTGCCTCTTTCGCCAACTTGATGCAGTCCGCTATCTTCATGCCTGGCGGAAATGCCCAAATGCTTATACCTTTTTTCATGCGGAATACCTCCCATCTTAATAAATAATTGTTAATATATTGACATAATAACGACTAAAAATGAATCCCTTGCATGATCTTTATATAGCTGCTTGCATGCTATCAACTTGCTTTCGTAAGTATTTCAGCCTTTAACTTAATGAAGTTATCCCCTTTAACAAGGTTTCAGTAAAGTTGCATTGGTTTTATTCCCCGGGTCTTCTCTTCCCCTATATTGAAAAATTATTTTTGAATTATTTATAACTTATATATCGCCGTACTTTTATATCGCCGTACTTATTTTATACCCGATGTCCATTCAAAAGTATTTATCAAAAACGTCGCTTTATTTGTCATTTTCTATTCAAGTATCGATGAAAATACATTATAATAAATTTAAGAGGCAAATTTAAAAAGCAACAGGTTTAAAAAGTAACAAATTTAAAATATGAGGTAAAAAGCATAAGTTTTAATAGAAAACTAAATAAAACTAAAACCAGCTAATAAGCATGATATTGAGTAAAACCAATCATAAAATCAATTAATTTAAGGCTGATAAATCACCGGGGATAATAATGATGGCAATAATGCATTAATAAAATTGTGATAGTATTAATAAAATTGCGGCAATTGAATGGAGAATATAGAGCGGACCAGGGTGCCGGGAGGTTTTTGCATGGAATACGGTAAAACACTGCTAAGGGAAGTCCTTCCCGTTAAGCGAATAGTTACCGTGCATTACTTTGAGTTTGCCAGCGATTACATTTACGAAGGGGAAAAACATGATTTCTGGGAATTCCTTTACGTGGACAAGGGAGTGGTGGAGGTGATGGCTGACACCAAGGGCTATAAATTAAAACAAGGGGAAATGATCTTCCACAAGCCCAATGAATTCCACAATGTCTGGGCAAACGGAAAAGTTGCTCCAAATATTGTGGTCATATCATTCGAGTGCAAATCCCCGGCCATGAAATTCTTCGAAAACAGGATAATAAGTATAGGTGATTATGAAAAAAATCTCCTTGCCCTTATAATTAAGGAAGCCAGGGAAGCATTCTCCTCCCCCCTTGATGACTCCGCCCTGGATAAGCTCAAAAGAAGGGAAGATTCCCTTTTTGGCTGTGAACAACTCATAAAAATCTACCTGGAACAGTTGCTCATATCGCTCGTAAGAAAAGGCAGCAGCTTAAAGACCGAAAGCAGGTTGTCCTCCGTTGTCAAAGAACGTTCGGATGAAGACATGGTTAAAAGGATAATAAACTACATGAATGAAAATATTTCTGCAAACCTTTCGTTTAAAGATATCTGCAAGTTTTCATGCATGGGTGGTACAAATTTAAAGACCCTTTTTAAAGAAAAGGTTGGAACCAGCGTCATGGAGTATTATAGAAACCAAAAAATCGAGGCAGCAAAAAGCATGATCCGCGAAGGACGGCACAATTTTACCGGGATAGCCGAAAAACTTGGCTACACCTCCATCCACTCCTTTTCCAGGCATTTTAAAAAAGTAACGGGCATGAGCCCAACGGAATATGCCTTGTCGGTAAAGGCAAAAATTTAGCCGTCATTAATTATTATCGCTAAATATTTTTGTTATATTTACTACATAATGTTTACTGCAAATTTGTAATATTTGCGCCCAAGCCTGCTGCCTGCATTTATTTCGTATTTTAATTATCTTCAATCGAATCATATTTTCAATCGAAATTCTCCAGCAGCTTATATATTGCCATAGCCGCTTCAGCTCTCTTCACGCTTTCCCCGGGGTGTATAGTCAAGCTGTTCCTGTCCAAGTAGAATACATTTTCAGACACAAGAAAAGCAAAAACAGGTATGGTATAATCGGGTATGCTTTCGGTATCAATGCGGGTTTCAAGGATTTCGGCAATATCCCCGGGCAAAGCCTTATCCGCCGCTTTTAAAACCCTGTCGATAATAATCGCCATTTCGCCGCGGGTCAACGGCCAGTCGGGGTAGAAGTTGTTTTGAGAATCTCCCGTGATAACTCCCAGGCTTTTTGCAATCATAATTTCATCGTAAAAATCA
>JAAZDH010000164.1 GCA_012512865.1 Clostridiaceae bacterium
CTCAACCACCAGTTATCCAATCGAATAATCCCGCTAGCACGCTATAATCCCGCCAGCAAGCTATCTCTTTTCTCACCCGCTTTTGAGGAAATTGAAGATAATTGTGTAAATTTTCAATTCCTTGTAGGTAGTATAAAAATTCCTTATAGGTATAAGCAACATGTTCATGCTTATGGGGTTTCAATTCCTTATAGGTAAGCTAAAACCCTTAACATTATACATGCTTTACTCTCCAAAATCAATAGTTAATTCCTTAAAGTGTGTTTAATTTGTGATAATGTCACCTTGTTAATTAATTTGAGAAAATGTCACCTAAGATGGCAATAATTATTATTATGAAAGGCAAGGTATATTATCTAATGTCACAAGAACAAATAAAGAGGTATACCGTTATAGACAAAAGTCTTAGCGGAATATTTACAGTCAAGGAGGCAGCGGAGCATTTAGACCTTAGTGTTCGCCAGGTTATACGCCTGAGAAAAGGAGTGAAGGAAGAAGGAGCAGCGGCACTAATACACAAAAATCAAGGTCGTAAACCTGCCCATGCCACACCCGATGATCTTAAACAAACCATTATTAAACTGAAAACATCTGATAACTACAAAGACGCTAATTTCAAACACTTTCAGGAACTTATTGAGCGGTTTGAGGGTATTAAACTAAGTTATACAACCATTTATGAAGCTCTCACTGGAGCGGGTATTCAAAGCCCTAAAAAGCGCAGGCGCTTCAAGCCTCACCGTCGCCGCAAAAGAAAGGCGCAGAGGGGACTTTTAATCCAGATGGATGCAACTCCCCATAACTGGTTCGGTGGCAGTAAAAAGTATGCACTGCATGGAGGTATAGATGATGCTACTGGTGAAGTAGTAGGCCTTTATATGACCAAAAATGAATGCCTGCAGGGATACTTTGAAACCACCAGGCAAATTATCCTTAATGAGGGGATACCAATAAGTATTTATTCTGACAGGCATGCCATTTTCCTTTCTACCAAAGCAGGTAAGCTTACCATCGAAGAACAGCTTGAAGGCAAGGTTTGCAACGATACCCAGTTTGGTAGGGCTATGAAGGAACTTGGAGTAACCATAATTCCTGCCCGGTCCGCTCAGGCAAAGGGACGCGTGGAACGCTTGTGGGAAACACTTCAAAGCAGGCTTCCTGTAGAGTTAAAAATTGCTGGTATTACTACCATTGATGAGGCTAATGAATTCCTTAAAAACTATATCCCTCTGTTTAACAAACAATTTGCAGTAGAACCTGCAGAAGCAGAGTCTGCTTTCCGTCCCCTTGCCCAAGGGATAGATCTTGATTGTATTCTTTGTGTGAAGGAAAAAAGAAAGGTAGATAACGGCGGTGTATTCTCCTTTTATAGCAGACACTTTAAGGTAGAACCCAAGGATAATCAGCATTCCATTCCACCTCAAACTTATGTTAGAGTCTTCATAAGCAGTATCTCAGGGGTAAAGGTGGAATACAAAGGTCGAATCTACGAAACAGTACCATTTGCTAAACCTAAAAGGGCTGTGAACGATACAGAAAAGGCAAGGAAGTCCACAGCCCATACACCGCCGGATAGTCACTATTACAAGTATGGCCAAAATTTATTTAAACAAGTCACATTTGAAGATAGTGACCAGGAAATTCTTGATATGATTCATAAAGTTTTTCTTGGTAAATACAATAAATTGGCGTGATCCTTCCCGCTATTAATCAATTTTGTGAGGTCTAGCCGTGCGGCAATGAGCACCGCTTTTCTTTGCTGCTTTCTTTTCACGGGAAAAGAAAGCAGGAGCTTCTTCAATAAAAAATGCCTCCCTGCTAATTTGCTATTTCATTTGCAAGGTGACATTTTCTCACGATAATTAACTCACTTTTTTATTCATTTTAGGTGACATTTTCAAAAGTTATTGACAGGTAAACTTTATTAACGCTGATATTGGCTTTACAAATTACAATATTGCAATAAAAAACTGAATATTCATTAAAAATTAGCTACTCTCACTCTATGATATAGCTATTCCCGCTCCTCCAAGCTTGTCCCATAAATTAGTAAGCTGTTATTGTGCAAGGCAATA
>JAAZDH010000020.1 GCA_012512865.1 Clostridiaceae bacterium
GCATAAAGCATTACTTTAAGCCCGATTTTTTTTGCCATCCACATCATCCCGAGATAATAAATAAGGGAACGGGTGCTCGTATTTTCCTGGATAAGGGTGCCGCCGCCGTACATGAACATCCTGGAAAGCTTCATGGCCTTGACGATTTTGAACAGGTCCAGGCGGTTTATGGAATACGTGGAATAAAGCAGCCTTGTTTCCATCGGGTTATTGGAAAGCACCACGGCCTTTACATCTCCTGCATACTTTTTAAGGTCTTGCATGATGGCTTCCAGCAGTGCTTCATCCCCGATATTTCTGAACCCGTAATAGCCTGCAATGACAGCATCATACTTCGAGCCTGTTTTTCTTGTGAAATCATACCTGTTTAAAATGGTTTCATAAATGTTTAGCTGGGTTTCGCACATCTTTTGAAGGGAGAACATGTCCCTTGCTTTTTGGTAGATTCTTTCCCCCATGGTTTTTCGTTTTTCGGGGTTGCCGGCAAGCTCAAGTATATGATCCGCCAGCTTGTTGTGGTCCCCGGGATTAAAAAGATAGCCGTTTTCCCCGCTTTCTATGAGGTCGGGGATTCCCCCAACGCATGTACTTATGGTGGCTTTCTTGAACCTTGCCCCTTCAAGTATGGAATAAGCAAAGCTCTCGCTGATTGAGGTTAAAACGCTGATGTCAACAATGGCCATCAGTTCATAGGGGTCGTTGAGCCAGCCGGTAAAAAACACGTTGCTGTCAAGGCCGAGGGACCGGGCCTTGTTTTCAAGCATTTTTTTCTCTTCCCCTTCGCCGCCTATGATAAACTTAATATTGGGATTTTCCTTTACAACAAGGCAGGCGGCGTCTATCAGGGTTGATATGCTTTTTACCGGGTAAAGCCGTGCTGCAATACCCACGATTATGTCGCTATCTTGCAGGTTTATATTATATTTCCTGGAGAACTCCTCCCGTGAATAAGTTTTACTAACCGGGCTCTTAAAATCAACACCGTTATATACCGTGAAGATGTTCGTAGGGTTAAACTTTCTTCTTATCAACATTTTTTTGAAATTGTTGGATATTCCTATATGAAAATCTATGAGCCTCAAGGCCACCGCATTTATCAAGCCGAAGGTAAGCTGCTTGGGCAGGCTGTGCATGTAATCAAGCCGGTAGTCGCTGTGGACTGTTGTAACGGTTGGCAGCTTCGTAAGAAACTTCACTGCTATGGCTATCATGTTTGCCTTGGCACCATGGGAATGAATTAATGTAAATCCTTCTTCTTTTACAATATTGACAACGGCTTTAATATCCTTGAAAATATTTCCCGTCTTTACCACTACGATATCTATACCCATGCTTTTTGCATCATCTGCAAATATACCCGGCCTGAAACTGACAATTTTAACGCCGATATTGTGGCTTAACTCTTTTACCAGTGGCAGGACATGAGTCTTGGCGCCGCCAATGTCTCCTCCCCCAATTAAATGCAGAACTTTCATGGCAACTCCTTAAAAGCTGATTTTATTACCCATTAAATGTGCAAGTTCATTAAAAAAGATAATTTTAGTTTATTTTATGGGCTATCATTTGTCAACTGATGCATTTAAATGGGGTGTATTAAATTGATTTGAAGAAAATTTAGGCAAGGACGACTTCCTTAGGCTAATATGGAGGAGGTGAGATGACTTCCCCGGCTAATATGGTCGCTTCGGCTACGTATTGTAATGTTTAATGCTGGCGAAAAAATCCTAC
>JAAZDH010000165.1 GCA_012512865.1 Clostridiaceae bacterium
ATTTCAAGAAGTATGTTCTATCTGATGAGAATTATAAGAGGTGGGTCACATCAGATGATGGAACAGTTGTTAAATTCGGAAGCATGGTAATACCAATGCAGCCATCGGGTAGAGGAAAAGCATATTCCGGGCCTATGATAAGAAAGGATTTGCTTGACATGGTAGGACTGCCGGTTCCCGAGACGATAGATGAGTGGTATAATTTACTAAAAACATTTAAGACGAATTTCCCTGATATTATGCCGTTTGTCTGGTCAGCAGCGAACAACTCCCAGAACTCTTTTACGGGGGCCTTTGATGTACAGAAAGGCTTCTACCAAGTAAACGGCAAGGTAAAATACGGCCCCATGGAACCAGGATACTTAGAGTTTATGAGGCTCATGCACCAATGGACCAAGGAAGGGCTGGTCAGTGCGGAATATGTTAACGTAGACCAGATAATGCAAGCACTAAAAGGTGCATCATGTGATATCTCCCTATATAGGTACAATACATACCGTGCCAAGGTTATCCCGCAAAACCCGAATGCTATCCTTGTTGCAGCTCCTTACCCTGTTCGGAAAAAAGGCGATGTATATCATTTCGGGGATGAATACGTAGGTGTTGCATTTGAAGGTAAATTTGTTACGACAGCATGCAAGTATCCGGTTGAGGCAGTTAAATTTATTGATTATATGTACTCTCCTGAAAGCTCGGACATGATGAACTGGGGTATTGAAGGCGAATCATACGTTATAGTAGATGGTAAGCGCGTAGAAACACAAAGAATGAAAGATCCTGCTGAAAGATGCAAGTATATACTCAACCAGTTCAGGGGCTTCGTGGATGAAGATCAGAACGCGCAGCAGTATCCCTTTGCTGAACAGCACGAAGCCTGGGAAATATGGGGAAGCTCAGGAACGGATTATAAATTCCCTGTAGGGTATACAATGACAACGGAAGAAAACACGGAATATACTCAAATTATGAGTGAAATCGATAAATTCGTTAATGAAACATACCAGGCCATGATACTAGGGAAACAATCATTAGATACTTTTGATCAATACGTAAGCAAGCTAAAAGAAATGAAAATAGAAAGAGCACTAGAAATTTGGCAGGCGACCCTTGACAGGTACTATAGCAGGTAATAAGCTTTGTACATGCTAAAACAATGCAGATGACATGCTCTTGGAAGCCAATACTTGTAAATGAATAAATGGAAAAGGATTTTGCGGCAAAATTTATTAATCTAATAAAGGTTGCAGGTACTTTAACAAAAGTGCAGGCATTGCCGCAAATTCCTTTTCTTAAAAATTTATTTGCATGATTGAACAAAAAAATGTGCTTTTTCAAGTTTTCACATGATTTTGACGCTTTAGATGAAATGTTTACAGGATTAAATGCAAGCGGGAGGATAACGGGAAGATGAGAATAGGAAAAGTAATATTCAGAATGATTATTTTAGCAGCAACGCTTGTTTTAGGAGCATGTAGCAGTTTTGGATCACAAAAAACTCCAGGAAGTACAATTCAAGGCACAACCTCGGAAAGCACCATAGAAGGTCCGGATGCAGAAGATACCGTGCAGGGTACAGATCCGGAAAGTATCGTACAAGAAACTGCGGAAAATACCCTCCCTCCAGGAGAAAAAGCTTCTTCCATGCCAAAGATAACAATAAAAATGAGTGAAATCTTCACGATAGAACAGGCAACCGATAAACAACTAAGGCAGTTCCCGTTTGCATTTGCCATTGATAGCGAGCAGGTGAAAGAACCTGGGCAAAAAAAGGTATTTGCAGGTTTTGCCCAGCATATGGACTCAGTAAGTGTTGAATCCGATCAAGGAGCAAGGGTATCTTATGACGGAGGCCTTACGTTCACGGAATATTTAACAGGGGTACCTTTTAATAATGTGTACCAAAGAGAAGACAAATCACTAATCAGCGTTGATTTTAAAACAAGTTCTGGCGAAGAACGTGATGGCAAAAAAGTATTCAAGACGTTATACTTTGTTTCGACGGATGACGGGAAAACATGGAATAAACATAACGGTGAAATAGCAGCTCCGCCAGGAACACTGTCAGTTTATTTTCACAGGGGGATTATTAAAGCAGAGGATGGAGCATTGCTTGCGCCTCTTTACGGCAGGCTGGCGAATGAATCAAAAAGTAGGTGCATGCTTGCCAAGTCGACCGATGGAGGTGTAAACTGGGAAATTATCAGTACAATCGCGTCAACGGATTATAAACTGCTTAATAACCCGAAATTTGCCGGCTTTAGCGAGGCTACGGTTGAACGCTGTGCTGACGGTTCGCTTTTAGCAATAATGCGGCTGGGACAGCTTCCCCTGCACCAGTGCCGCTCCACGGATGATGGATTAACCTGGTCGAAACCTGAAGTACTGCCAGGGCAAGCTGAAGAAGATTTACTGAGCGTTGACCCTCATTTGGTCCGGATTTCAAACGGAGTTTTGGTTCTATGCTATGGAAGGCCGGGGATGAAACTGCTAGTATCTCCTGATGGAAACGGTGAAACCTGGACCAACTTGACAAATGTTTTCACCGGGGAAGTAACAAGCGGTTATCCAGCCATAGTGGAAGTAAGCCCGAACAAGCTGTTACTGGTTGGGGACACTGGGGCTAACTGGGCCTATAAGCTGGATCCTTTTCCCTCTCCAAACCCGTTTAGTATTTGGGGAAGGTTTATTGAAATTGAAATCGAGGAGCAGGAAACCGGGGATTGATAAATTAGTTTAGTTATAGTAGAAATGGCTTCTTACTTAGAAGCGCAAAGAGCTAGTTTTATAAGAAAAACAAACTGAAAAACTGAACATGAAAATGTAGCTGGAGAAAATAGGGGATGTTGAGGCACATATCTTTTATAAAATAAAACTCAAGCGTAAATAGCAATTGTTTAGCGGCAACTTATAATGCATATTCTTTTAGCCCTTCATTAATATCTCTCTTATTAATATCTCTCTTATTGCTTTTTTATAATATTTATTTAAACAATTCAAACAAAATAAATAAAAATTAAACAAATTGCCCAATATGTTTTGATATAATGTCCATGAGATTTGGGGAATACTCCGAGTTAAACCTTTAGCTTAGCAGATTTATTTGGCAGGGTTGAACAAATATGGTTTCAATGGTCAATCTTAATTATATTTGTATGCTCACAATAATTATTGCAAGTTTTGCAAGGAGGTTTTAAATTGAGGCTGCGATTATTTAAACTTATGGTATTATTACTTGTAATTGTTTCCTTATTATTCGCAAATGCCCATGGAGTATCTGACACTATGCTTAAAGAAAAATTTACCTATGGTTCAGGTGAGAATGTAGGAGTAGAGTATCTTGATTGGTATAAGTACCCGTATTATTCATCAATATTAGAGGAATATGAAAAGAAAGGATACAAGCCTGCAGCTGCAGAACCAATAGTTGTTGAACCGAAAGATTTTAAATTGGATGGCAACAAGCAGCCTGGACTGTATTACGGTGTTGGAGGTAAAGACACTGGAGTTTTTGTGTGGGATAAAGATATAAATAGTTGTGAATGGAGCTTTAACGTTCCAGTTGCCGGGCTGTATGAAGTGGAAATTGAATATTTTATGCCTCCAGGCTCGGGAAACCCCGGTATCCGGTCACTCGTGGTAGACGGAGAAATTCCATTTATTGAGGCCGGTAACATTGTTTTTCACAGGATGTGGAAAGATGCAGGTGAACCTATTATAAACAGCATAGGTGATGAAGTAAGGCCGGGCCAGGTCGAGGTACAAGGTTGGAGAACTACAAGGCTGATAGACGGCTCGGGATTTTATCCTACGCCGTTTAAGTTTTATTTTACGCCGGGAATTCATACCATAAAGCTGGAATACATAGATCAGACTATCGTGTTTTCAGATGTTAAACTGGTTCCTGCCGGGGAAATACCTTCCTATGGTACTGTTAAAGAGCAGTACATTAAAAACGGCTATAAAATGGCTTCGCAGTCCATAGAATTTGAAGCAGAAAGCAATGTAGTAGAAAAAAACGATCCTACGGTGAGAAGGGAATCAAGCGGTGATCCCCTGTCACAGCCATATTCACCGGCTTACAGGAAGCTAAATGTAATGGGAGGTTACAGGTGGAGAAGGGGTAACCAGTCGATTACCTGGAAGTTTACGGTTCCCGAGGACGGATTATATAAGATTGGCATGAGGGTACTGCAGTCCTACAATGATGGTTTGCCATCCCACAGGCAAATTGCAATAGATGGAAAAGTGCCTTTCAAGGAGTTCCTGGAATACAAATTTGATTATGGCACAAGTTGGAACAGTGAAGTATTAAAGGATGAGAAAGGGGAACCTTACCTGTTTTACCTGGAAAAGGGTGAGCATACATTAACCATGACGGTAAAAATGGGCAGCCTTACACCTATCATCCAATCCCTGAATGCTGACACATTGTTAATTTCTGAAGTCTTGACGGATATTTATAAAATTACCGGCAGCAACCCCGATCCAACTATGATTATGAATTTTTTGAGACCATTCCAAATCTTAAAAGCAACCTAGAAGCTTTAATTGAGAGCATGGGAGAGAAATACGAGTTGTTCAAGAATATGACCGATAAGATGCCGGCAATGGGCAATAATTTCCTTACAATTAAATCACAGCTCCAGGATATGGTAAAAGATCCATTTTCAATCGCCCGAAGGTTAAATGACCTGGAGAATGCCCAATCGAGCCTTGGTGCATGGTACCTTAGCTTGCAATCCCAGCCTTTATTTATAGATTACATGAGGGCCATGGACCCGGACGAGGACTGGAAGAACAAGCAGGCAAATATTTTTCAAAAAATCTATGCGACCGTTGTGAACTTCATCATGTCATTTATAAAGGATTACGATAATGTAGGAAGTGTATTGTCCAAGGATGTGGAAATTAAGAGCACGATTGACGTATGGATAGCACGAGGCATGGAATGGGCGGAACTTATAAAGGAAATGGCTGATGAAAGCTTTACTCCCAAAACGGGGATTAGGGTTGATATCAATATTTTACCTGCAAATCAACTTGCCGCGGGAAGCGTAAATGCGCTCATGCTGGCGATAGTTGCAGGCAGGGCTCCCGACGTGGGGCTTGGCGTTGGTTCAGGCGACCCTGTTGAGTTTGCGATAAGGGATGCAGTTGTTGATTTGTCACAATTTGATGATTTTGAAGAGGTATCAAAAAGGTTTCTTGAAAATATATTTATTCCCTATCGCTTCCGTGGAGGGGTTTATGCTCTCCCTGAAACAATGGATATTAGCATTCTTTTCTACAGGAAAGATACAATAAGCAAGCTTGGCATAAAAATACCGGATACAAGGGAAGAACTATACGCTTATGTATTACCGGCCTTGTATCAAAACGGGATGCAATTTTATTACCCCCACGATTTCTCTCATTTTATTTTTCAGCACGGCGGTGATTACTACACTCCTGATGGTAGAAAATCCGCCCTTGATACGCCAGAAGCATACCAAGCCTTTAAAGAATACACGGAAATATTTACAAGCTACGGCATACCTGTAACAGCAAGCTTTTATAATCGTTTTAGGCAAGGTATCATGCCAATGGGAATAGGCAACTTCTCATTATACATGCAGCTTTCGGTAGCGGCCCCTGAATTGGCAGGAAGGTGGGGAATTGCCCCATTGCCGGCCACAAGGAAACCGGATGGAACTATTGACAGGTCAAACGGTGCCCTTGCAGGCCAATGCGACATAATCCTCAAACAATCAAAAAAGCAACAGGAAGCATGGGAATTTCTCAAATGGTGGACCAGCGAACCGGTTCAAACCCAATTTGCCAGGGAACTTGAAGCAATAATAGGGGCTGAAGCACGGTGGAATACGGCTAACGTCGAATCTTTTACGAGGTTGTCCTGGAAACCCGAGGATTTAAGTGTTATACAGGAGCAATGGAAGTGGGCCAAGGAAATCCCGGTTGTCCTGGGAGGATATTACACCGGGCGGTATATAACCAACGCATGGAATAGCGTTGTCATCAGCGGTGCAAACGTGCGCGATGCCCTTGAAAATGCAGTAAAAGAGATTAACAGGGAACTCAGGATGAAACAAGAGGAATATGGAATTTTTGATAGCCAAAGATAGGAGGATTTATATGGTTTCCAAGATAAGAGTTACTATTAGAAAACATTGGGTAGGTTATGCATTCCTTCTGCCTTTTGCATTGCTGTTCACGATTTTTGTGCTTGCCCCTGTTGTCATAGCACTATTTATAAGCTTTACCAACTATAACATGCTTCAGCCTCCCAAGTGGATTGGCATTAATAACTATAAATTATTATTCCTGGATGATAAAATTTTTCTAACAGCGTTGAAAAACACCCTTACATTTGCTTGCATTACGGGACCTATTGGTTACCTTATGTCATTTTTTGCTGCCTGGGTTATAGATCAGCTTAAACTGAGAAATGTATTTGCGCTGGCTTTTTATGCCCCATCGATAACAAGCGGCGTTGCAATGTCCGTAGTATGGCTGGTCATTTTCTCGGGCGACAGGTATGGATATTTAAACAATATTCTTATAAATCTTGGTGTTATTTTAGAACCAATCTTGTGGAACCTGGACCCGGCATATATTATGAAGGTTATAATTATTATTTCCATGTGGATGAGCATGGGAACAGGTTTCCTGGTTTTCCTGGCGGGGTTGCAGAATATTAACAAGGAATATTACGAGGCCGGGGCAATAGATGGAATAAGCAGCAAATTTCAGGAATTGCATTATTTAACATTACCCATGATGAGACCGCAGCTTTTGTTTGGTGCTATTAATTCCATAGTTGGTTCCTTCGGGGTGTTTGATATAGCAGTTTCGGTAGCAGGGATTCCCAGCCCCAACTATGCCGGTCATACTATTGTGGCACACCTGTATGATTACGCATTTATAAGGTTTCAGATGGGTTATGCTTCAGCTGTGGCAGTTGTGCTATTTTTAATAACCTTCATGCTTGGCAGGCTGGTAATGAACATGCTTCGTTCAAAATATTAAGCAAGGAGAGATACAGTTATGAGAGCAATTGTTTCACTTAGCTCGAGGGGAATTGCCATTAGGTTAGGTAAAAGTAAAAGAATAAGGATAACACCAGGTTGGGTGTTTGTATATGCATTTATGATCTTATTAGTTGCATTTACTGCCCTTCCGCTTGTATACATGGTAAGCACTGCTTTTAAACCCCTGGACGAATTATTCTTGTTCCCGCCAAGGTTTTTAGTCAGAAAGCCTACTTTAAAGAACTTTACGGACCTGGTACTGTCTTTAAGCAGTTCATCAGTGCCGTTTACAAGATACGTATTCAATAGTTTGCTTGTTACTTCAATAACCGTATTTAGTACAGTAGTAGTATGCTCGTTAGGCGCATACGGGCTGGTCAAGCACAGCCCGCCTGGTTCCAAGGTATTTTTTAACGTTATCATTGCAGCATTAATGTTTTCACCCCATGTTACAAGGATTCCGAGTTACCTGGTTATAAACAATCTCGGACTGATTGATACGTATTGGGCCTTGATAATTCCAAGCATAGCAGTTGCTTACAATTTTTTTCTTATGAAACAGTTTATTGAGCAGTTCCCCAATGAATTGCTTGAATCCTCAAGAATAGATGGGGCAAATGAATGGAAAATCTTTTGGAAGATTGTTATGCCTTCATTAAAACCTGCATGGTCTACATTAGTGGTTTTTTCCTTCGTATCCAACTGGAATGATTATGTTTCTCCTCTAATTTACCTGGAAAGCAAAGCCATGAGGACACTACCCCTGGCACTTCATACAATATCCGGAGGCCCGGCGGTAATCTCCATTGGACGTGCAGGAGCCGTAGCCGCTGCAACCTTTCTTATGACTATACCGACTGTTGTTATATTTACCGCCATGCAAGCAAAGGTCATGGAAACAATGACATATTCAGGAATAAAAGGTTAGGGGGGACAAACGTGCACTTAAAGAAAAGAATTAGACTAATTATTGCCATAGTCTTGCTGGTTCAGCTTTTGCCATGCATGGACGTGCATGCTTCAGACCAGGATTATACGATAGAAGATGGAAAACGGGTACCGATACCGGAGACATATGTACTGGAAAAAGTGATATGGAATATACAGCCCACGGGCGAAGAATCACCTTTTCTTAAAGAGCCGGAAGATATTTTCATTAACGAAGAAGGCTTTGTCTTCGTGGTAGATACGGGAAATAACAGGATTATAAAGCTTAGCAGTGAAGGTGAATTTATTAATTCTAGGGGCCCTGAAGATAAACCCCTAAATGGTCCACAAGGAATATATGTTGATGATAAAGGAAATATGTATATAGCTGATACGGGTAATGAGCGGATACTTCACCTGGATTTTGAAGGTAATTATGTTGAAGAATTTGTAAAACCTGACTCAGAGCTTTTGGGTGAGGATTTTATATTTGCCCCGACGAAACTCTATATAAGCCCGACAGGATACATATATTGTATAAAAGCCCAGGCAATACTTACCATTGATGCAAACAATAACTTTAAAGGTTACCTTGGGCAGCCGGAAATAGGTTACAGCTGGGTTGATGCCCTTATAAGGATTTTTGCATCAGAGGAACAAAAAAGGATTATCCGGAAAAGAACAGCGCCCTCCTATATCAATATTGTGATGGATAAAAGCGGTATGATATATGCTACAAGTCTTGACAGGAGGGAAGGTGAAATAAAAAAGCTTAATTCTGTAGGGAAGAATATATATAGAAAATACTCTGTTTCGACATCGTCGAGAATCTTCGACTTTTTATTTACAACAGGATTGGAAGATAAAAGCTTTGTTTTTGGCGAGCGGCGTAATGACCAGGGGGCAAGTATTAACCCGGTCTTTAAAGATCTTGCCGTAGATGAAAATGGCATTGTAACAGCACTTGAGGAACAAACGGGTAAGTTATACCAGTATGACCAGAATGGGAATCTTCTCACGGTATTTGGTGGCAAAGGCGATCAGAAGGGGTATTTCAATTTGCCAAGTTCCCTGGCGGTTAACAAGGAAGGCAAAATATATGTACTGGATAAAGGTAATGCAAATA
>JAAZDH010000166.1 GCA_012512865.1 Clostridiaceae bacterium
ACCTAGGTGGTCTTGTTGTCATGCGTTTCATTAACGTCAGGAGCCTAAAAAAATTTCTCAAAATTTTTATTATAAACTCTTGACTTTAATTAGCTGGTCTTTCTTATAATTTTAGAATATAATTTAAAATTTTAACAATTATTAGTTTAATACTTATAAATTATGGAGGTCTGTTTCTTATTATGTTTATTCACCACCTTGCATTGTAGTTATGACTTTGATGCTATTACTTTCTACTTGCAATTGATGTTTTTAAAAATGATTATTATTTGACTGTAAAATATTTACAATGTAAATATACTTATAATAGCAATTATTTTCCACTACACTTTTTTGTGTAGTCTAATTTTTGTGATAAATAGTAATATATGTTATGGTTGCTATTTCTCTAGTCAAATTATGACCTAAATGTTGTTTTATATTATAATTTCGATGTTTGATAAAGCAATACTTTACTTTTTTTTACATTATATAGTATGATAATAGCAGGTAAAAAGGATAAATTTTTTATCTTGCTAAAAGTATTTTTCTACTTCACTGTTATTAATAGAACAATTTGTTAAGGGAATTAATCCACACATTATATATTATTGGATATTTTACATTCCTACAAGAACAAAAGAGATTAATAGTGAATAAATATACAAACATTTAGGAGGTAAATAATGTCAAAATCGAATAACAACTATATAAGCGAGCGTCAACTTGAGATTGTGAAAAGACATGCATTAGGAGAAACAGAGAAAACTATTGCCATTAGCATGGGGATTAGTGTTAATACAGTAAAATACCATAAAAAAATGCTTTTCAACAAATTGAACGTTGAACCATTCCGGAAGCAGTATCCATACTAAAAAATATGGGCAAACTATAACATGATGGTCTTTTTAATTGACATAAAAGAAGAACTACAGGCCAGGACAGCTGTTTATCTGCATATTTGTCATTGCATGATGTTAATATTAGAGTAGATATCATAAAAACTAAAAACACTGAAAGAAAACGATCCTACCTGAAAATCCAAGATTCTCTTGAGGTTTTCACGTCTTCTGGCAACGGAATATCAATCAACCCATAGTTTTCATGATTGATTACAGGTAAAAAACATTGTACAGGTAAGTAATATTGCATATATTATATATTTTACTATAATTATACATAAAAGTTACTACAGGTAAATAGCTTCTATTAATTTATTATTATACCATATAATTATAATAAGCATATAAGTAATAATAAAATACACAAAAACTAAAATACAAGTCATGAATTAGTGCTGACCTACGCACAGGAATGCATAAATTGATGAATAATTTGGATTGTCAAATATTACGAGCAGGAGGCCATACCAATCATGCCTGAAAGCAGGAAAAAAACAGCCAGGAAGGCTGCCATCGCCTTTATCAGCGTGATGATTTTTTTTACTTTTACCTCGAAGACCATTAACTACTTTATGATGCCCAAGGTAACGGCTTCCAAGGTTGAAAGCGGTTACTTGAGGTATAACATACCGGTTAAGGAGGTAAGGTTTTACTCGGAAAACGAAACAGAAGTTGTCATTCCCGAAAAGCTCAAGAGACCCTTTATAATTGGCAGCATACATTTTAAAGAGGGTGATGTGGTAAGCCAGGGGGATACCCTGGTAACCTTTGAAATAAGCAGCCATGACAGCCTTATAAAAGAAGCCGAAAGGGAAGTAGCCCGGCTTAGGATAGAATTCATGGAATTTGACAAGAACTATTCATCAAGGGTAAGCCAGCTGGAAAAGGATATCCTCGACCTTGACGTCCATCTGGAAAAATACAGGGAAGCCTTGGCGGTATCGTGCGAGAATACCGATGAACTTATCAGCAGGGCGGAGGAAATCAGGAAGTTGACGGAGCAATACCATAAAAAGGCCGAATCCCCGGAATTCAAAAACAACATGATGCTGCATGAGGCGGGAATCCTGCCAAGCCAGGAAATCGAAAAAATGAAAAGCGAGCTTAAATCCATGGAGGAGCAGGTAGCAGCCAGGGAGGCAGAATACGAACAATTAAAAAAGAAGTTAATCGAAGATTATGAAAACAGGTTGAAGGAAGGGGAATACCGGAGGGGGCAGCTGGCAAAAGAACTCGAATACATAAAAAGTTCCGGGATACTAAATGGGAAAAGCAAATCATCGATAGAGAAAGAATTAATGGAAGCGGAGCAATGGATGGAGCTTATATTAAAGCATCCCGATATAAGGTCCCCGGTTGATGGCGTTGTAACAAGGGTTTTTTACGATACCAACGGTTCGTACGACGGGTTAAAGCCAATCTTGCTAATAAAACCGGAAGGAGAAATTAAAAGCTTTATTGTAAGCCTGGCGGACAGCTACAGGCTGCAAGATGCCGATGATATATTGAAAGAGGATGCCCCCTGCGTTTTAAAGTATGGCAGGAATGACATAAGCGGGAAGATTGCAGGAATCATCGCTGAAAACGGCAAATCACGCTATATAATCAACCTGGACAAACCAATGGGAATTGATCCCGAAATTAAACTACCGCAAGAAAATGAAATGGCAACCCTCGAGGTAAGAGGAGATTACTGCGATATTCTCATCCCGAACAGTGCTCTTACAGGCAACGGAGAAGTATATGCACTAAGAACAAGAGGGGGTTTTTGGGGCAAGGAATACTATGCAGCAAGGCAGGAGGTCAGGATGGGAAGGAGCAATGAATATTACACGGAGATTAAAGACGGTTTGTCCAGGAGTGACATGGTAATTACGGGCTGGGATAGGGCCTTGCAGGATGGTGCAACGGTGACGTTCCCACTGGAGTAAGCGGGGTGGGATAAAAGGGTATCCTGCGTAACAGGATAGTCCCAGGTCTAATGCAAAGATAGGCATAAGGGAGATTTTTGCATAGGACTGTCCCCTGGCTCAAACTCATGGCAATATGCATAAAACCACCACCCGTATACCCGTATTCGACCGGCCTTTAATGGTGATAAGATGGACATGGAAAACATGCATGGAAACAAGCGAGAAAAAAAACATAACAAGAAATGGATGTGGCTGCCGGTCATAGCGGCAATGCTATGCTTTGCCTTCATGCAATATTTTAGCGCCCGGCTTTCCCCCTGAAAAACGTAATCCTGGCCGCTTGGACAGGAGAAGTTACCCCGTCCCGGCATGAGCTTATCAAGAATTTTACAAGCATGAATAAAAATATAGAAGTTTTCAGCATCTACTCGGATTACAGGGGGAGTTTAGGGACAGGCCGGCAAAGTTACCATGATGTTCTAGTATGCACGATTGATGCCAATTACAGGGAGTTTTGCAGCGTAAAACTGGTAAACGGCAGGTTTTTCAGCGATGCCGATTACGAGACAGGGTTCAACTGCATAATTATTGAAAAAGCCATGGCTGTAGCCTTTTTTTCGACATACGACTGCATTGGCCGGGAAGTGGAACTCAATGGTGAAACATTCAAGGTTATTGGAGTATACGAAAAGAGCAGCGGTTTGGTTGATATTATGTCCGCAGTAAGCAGCAGCCATGTTTTTATACCTTACCTGTTTTCCGGGGATACAGGCAGCCAGGATAACATGCAATCGCAATACTCCGGGAAAACACCCCGCCGGCAGGTCATATTCTTCAGGGTAAAGGACAACCTGTCCGCCGTTTTGGCGGCAACAATAAGAAGTAACCTGGAAGTTATCTTTAATACCAGGGATATCACCATTGAAAACGTTGACTTGAAGGTAAGGCAGGCGCACCAGAAAATCAAGGCGGTATATTTTATTATTGTATGCATGGCCATAATATACCTGGTGAAATGGTTAATTCCCATGGCAAGGAAAATTTACGAAAATCTTAAATCTGAAATGCAGGATTATTATCCCCCGGAGCTGCTGAAAAGGAACTGGCACAAGCTTTTTGCTTTTCTTCTTGCGGCCTGCGGACTTGCTGCCCTGTCATACCTGGCATTGGATTATACAAGGCCGGCCTTGATAATAGACCCGGAGTACATTCCATCAAGATTGGCAAATACCCGGGAGCTGGCGTCAAAAATCAGCAACTACTTTATAAAGGCGAACACGGAGCAAAGGATAGTTTCTTCTTACCATGCTTTCGTGAGCCATGTAAACGGCTTTATAACCTACCTGGGTTTTAAAATCGTGCTGTGCTGCTGGAGAATTATGCGCGGCTTGTACAAAAGCGTTTGCAGCCTGGGTAAAAGATACGGGGCGGAAGACATACAGTTGAATGACACAAAGTTGAATGACATAAAGATGAAAGATGAAAAATAGAGAGATATCTTAAAAGATATAAAGCTGAAAGATTTAAAAGCCTGGACGGGGGATGAAGAAACATGATACGGACATACAGGAGAAAAAACATACTGTTGATAATTCCAGGAGCGGCAGGTTTTATATTCTTTTACATAGTGCCGTTTATATATTCATTTTATTATGCCATGATAGACAATGCTTTTAACAGGAAGTTCATAGGTTTAAATAATTTTATTATGGTTCTCTCCAACAAGTACTACCGCCTTGCATTAAAGAATACCTTTGAGTTCACCGGCATAGGGGTTCCCCTGCTCGTGCTACTGTCATTCATCCTGGCCTTGCTGCTGGCATCCCGGGGAAGGGTTTCCACTTTTTTCAGGGCGCCTTTTGTTTTACCCATCCTGATACCGTCTGCTGCAGTCGTGGCAGTATGGCAGGTTATCTTTAACAAGGACAGCCATGTCATGACCTGGATTTCATCGGAGGTATTAAAGCTTGGGGAAATCGGGTTATACAGGTTCCCGGTGCTCATGTTTTTCACCTGGAAAAATACGGGGTTTAACCTTATCCTCTTTCTTGCTGGATTCCTGAACATACCAAGGGAGTTATACGAGGCTTGTGAAGTGGAGGGGGCAGGATGGATCAGGAAGCACCTTCACATAACCTTTCCCCTGCTTTTACCAACCACCTTTTTTGTAATAATAATATCGATAATAAACTCTTTTAAAATATTCAAGGAAGTATTCCTCCTGTACGGTTCCTACCCCTCTGAAACCATATACTTCGTGCAGCATTACATGAACAACCATTTCAACAAGCTCAACTACCAGAACCTTACATCCGGGGCAATAATATTTGCCCTTATGGTGTACATCCTCGTGGTCATCGGGTACAAGATTGAAAACAAGCTTTCCGAAGGAGTGTGGTAAGCAGATGTCACTTTTCACATCGCTTATTAGCGGCAAGAAAGTAATCATATCAAGAAAGATACCTGCTCCAGGCAAGAAACCGGCCTATTCAAAATTTATGCTGAAATACCTTGTTCCTGCCATCATAATAATACCGTCAGTCCTGTTTTTATTCCCCGTTCTTGCATCAATTGCAGGCTCCTTCATGACGGCAACAGAAATATCAAGCCGGTTTTCTGGTACGGCTGAATACTCCATAACCCTTGTGCCGAGCAGGATAACCCTTAACCAGTATTACGAGCTTCTCATTGAAAAGTTCAAGTACCTTAACATGTTCTGGAACTCTTTCAAGTTAACGCTTATTATAACGGTTCTTCACGTAATCATTGCCATTCCTACCGCATACGTGTTCGCAAAGATAAGCTTCAAGGGCAGGGACGTCCTCTTTTTTGTATATATAGTAGTAATGATGATGCCTTTCCAGGTCACACTCCTTCCCGTTTACTTGCAGGCAAGGTTCTTAAAGATATATGATACTTGGCTCGCGATAATACTTCCAGGGATATTTACCCCCTTCGGCGTATTTCTCATGAGGCAGTTCATGAAGTTTATACCGGATGAATTCCTTGAAGCCGCAGTGCTTGAAAGCAATTCAATATGGGATTTGTTCAGGGTAGCTGTCCTCCCTGTTTCAAGGCCGGGTATAATAGCCCTGTCAGTACTCACATTTGCCGAGAACTGGAACATGGTGGAACAGCCCCTGATCTTACTGGAAGACAATCTCAGGCACCCGCTTTCGATAGCCCTGAACAGCATTGTCAAGCAATCATCTTCTGTTGCCTTTGCCGGCTCCGTGCTGTACATGGCGCCCGTCATTATCCTGTACTTCTATTTTGAGGAGCAAATCATCAGCGGTTTTGGCAAAATGAAGTTCTAGAGAGAACTATTTGCGCAGGCCGTACGTTTTGTTTACATCCTGGACATAGATTATGCCTTGGCCTGGTTCATCTATCTTTAGTTCCTCTCTTATGGAATTCACAATGGCCTCTGTCTTGCCCCTTTCTGAAAGGATCAATACAATTTCTTTTTCGGGTTCAATATCCATGGAAAATAATTTGCTTGTTTCGTGGATACCGGAGCCCCTGGCATGTATAATGGTCCCGCCGGTGGACCCTGCCTTGGTTGCGGCATCAATTACATTTTCCGCCTTTCCCCTATCCACGATTACGGTTATTGCATGGTACATCTTGCTCTCCTCTCCTCTTCCTTCATTTGAAACCTCGCACTTACAACTCCTCGTTCCTGCCAGGTAACGGATGGAAGTTGTAAATGCTATGCCATGATTGGGTTTCTCAAACTTAAACTCCTCGCCCAATTTCTCGAGGGCTTGTTCAGCAGTCTTCTTTTCAGCAACCATTAATACTATTTCCTTTCTTATATCGGATAGCCCCAAGAATTCTAATATGCGGCTGTTTACAGTCCCTTTCCCCATAAACACCGTACCACCAGGAATGCCATGTCTTTTAGCCTCATGCAGTAATTTACTTCCCAGTCCCAGGTTTACAATAACACATATTTGTTCAATTTGCTTTATTACAGGTTCACTCATGGCTTTCCTCGATCCCTCCTTTTTTGGTTTTTACCTTAAAGATAAGACCCAAAATTTGTAAAGCAATCAAGGGTGTCAATGCAACCATTGCAATCATTCCAAACCCATCTATCAACACATTTGCCCCCTCTGAAGCAAATGCAGCACCGTTCGAAAAAGCTAATATAAAGGTGGCTGTCATCGGCCCGGATGCAACACCCCCTTAATCAAAGGCAATTCCAACAAACAGCTCCGGCGTTATATAACTCATTGCCAGTGAAATTATGTAACCCGGTAAGAGGTAATGCCATAATTGTATGCCCGGAACAAGTATTCTTACCTTTGATAGCGCAACCGCTATGCCAACCCCGATGGCAAGGGAAATCATTACGGCTTTTCTCTTTACATATCCGCTGGTTACATCTTCCACCTGGTTAGTTAGAACATGAACGGCCGGCTCTGCCATTACCGTGGCAAATCCCAGGACAAAGCCGACAATAACAAGGTAAGCTTTGTTTTCCATGGATGCTATGGTAGATCCAATGATGGCACCTACATCCATAAAACCACCATTAACTCCCACTAAAAACATGACAAAACCTATATACGTAAACAACAGCCCCATTAAAACTTTTCTAAGGGCTTTTCTTGGCAGCTTGAATAATATTATTTGAAATATTAAGAAAATTATTATAATAGGAAGCAGGGCTATAATAACCTCCATGGCCACCTTGCCTATCTGCCGGGTAAAAGAATTTATAATTGATGTAGATACCGTTTCAGTATATTCAAGCCCTCCTGTAATCGTGCCGGATCTTGAAACAACACCCATGAATACAACGGCCAAAATAGCACCCGCCGATGCAATCCCAACCAGCCCAAAATTATCTTCCTCGGAGGCCTTGCTGTCTTTTTTTATCACAGAAACACCTGCGGCAAGGGCCAGGATAAACGGAACCGTCATAGCTCCCGTTGTCGCTCCTGAAGCATCAAAAGCAATGGCTAGAAATTCTTTTAATGTAAACAGTGCGATAATAAAGATAACTATGTACGTAACAGTTAAAAATTTAAATATTTTGATATTATAAATTATTCTTACAAAACCCAGGGAAATCAACGCTCCAACGCCAACCGACACAACGGTGACAAGGGTTGCTTTCGGGATCATCCCGGATGTAACAAAATCAACTTGATCGGCAAGTACATGCAAATCTGGCTCGGCAACCGAAATAAAAAAGCCAAGCAATAATCCCCCGATAATGACTACCCATAATTTGTTCGTTTTTACTATGGATGACCCCATGACATTACCTATCGGTGTAATACCAATATCCACGCCTACCAGGAAAATAGATAACCCAATGATAATCAGCACTGCACCTATAAGAAATCTAATTATCAACGAGAGTTCAAGAGGCACTATGGTAAAATGTAATAAAATTACTATTGCAGTAATTGGCAATACAGAATACAATACCTCTTTAAACCTGAAAACTAGCACATTCAAGCCTATCACATTCCTTTCCACAATTTATTTTCTGAGGTTTTGGTGAGACAAGGGACAATTCTTGGTCTCACTGTATCTCTTCCAGGTAAGACAGAAGACAGTTCTATATTCTTTGCTCTTAAGGCAGAAGTCATCAAGTATATGTCCTGTTTAAGCCCTGCAAACCTAACGTCCTTTGATAGTGCAGTTTTTTATTTATTAGTTTTTTCCCGTTTTGACAGGCTAACCACTTCCCCTCCAATTATACTATGGTATTATACATGGCGTCAATTGTTGCTGGCTGGAAAACTAGTTCCTGGAGGAAGTCATATTAATATACCAGGATATACCAGGCAACATGTAAAAGTAAAAGAAAATCAAAAGTAGATTAAACGGTCCTGACTTCCACTCCCCTGGCCATAATTTCCTGGATTTCATCAGAATCCGCATTCCGGTTTGTAACCAGGATATCAATTCCCTCCAGTGAAGAAATGTGGGCAAAACTGGTCCTGCCGACCTTGGTATAGTCGGCTACTACAATCGTTGTCTTTGCATGGGCTATCATCTGCCTGTTTATTTCCGCCTCGATATAATGATACGTGGAGATCCCGTTTTCGGCATTAATCCCGTCAACGGAAAGAATAAGCTTGTCGGCCTTGTATCTTCCAAGCTGGTTTATTGCATCATCCCCGTAAGTAAGCTGGCTTTTGGGCTCAAGGATGCCACCGAGAAGTATTATGACGCTATCCCGCAGCTTGACAGCTTCCTGGGAGAAATAAACCGCGTTTGTCACTATTGTAAGATTTCTTAAATTTTTCAGTTCCTCCAATACATAAAGATTGGTTGTGCCCGAGCTCATCATCAGTGTATCATCGTCCGAAATCATGGATGCAACCTCGATTGCAATCCTTCTTTTTTCCCCCGCATTGGTTTTCATCCTGTCAGCGATGGACATCCTGTGGTAAGCCCTGTAGGTGCTGATAGCCCCTCCATGGACACGTTCAAGCTTTCCAAGGCTCTCCAGCATCGCAAGGTCATTCCTGATGGTTACCTCGGATATATCAAACATCTTGCTCAAGTGACTGACCTTGACTTTACCCTTTTTATTTAATATTTCCAGTATCTTGTTCCTGCGCTCCTCTGTCCCGTATTCAACATTATCTCTTTCATCGCCGGTAATGGAATCCATAATGGAACCTTCACTCCCTAAAGCAGATCTTCTCCGTCTATCCACTTAAACAACTCAATATATATTCACTGCGTTTACATCCATTGCATCTATATCCGCTGCGTCGTCAACATCTAATCCACACCCGGAAACCATGCAAGGAACAACAATAATTTTACCATACCAGCTGCTGTTTGTAAAATTTTGTCCCAGCATTCGGCATTCAACAAGATTCAACAAGATTAGGGCGCATCAAATTAATTTGAAAAGAAAATTTAGGCGTGATGACTTCCTTAGGCTAATATGGTCGCTTCAGCTACGGATAGTAATGCTTAAGGC
>JAAZDH010000167.1 GCA_012512865.1 Clostridiaceae bacterium
CTTTATTTTACGGTTACCCGGTGTATATTAAGCAACTTGGCCAAGACATGGTTTCATATTGCCTGGGAGATATTCATATATATTAGATGTATTCTGATATTAGGTGTACTCTTATCATTGATTGCTACATGCATTCATATGTAAAAATGGACACATATTGGTTAATATATTTATTTTGGATTTATTAACTCATTAACCCAAAGTGGACATTTTTACCCTGTTGGTATAAAATTAAAAGGCAGTTGGTATTAAATATAAAGGCAAGCCCGGGCAAGGCTGTGGGGGAGCGCCAATACCAACTCGGCCTGGAAGTGAGGTGATGTATAATTGAATCGCACGGTTGACTTAAAGCAAAAAGAAGTAGTTAATATCTCCGATGGTAGAAGGCTGGGATTCGTAAGCGATGTAGAAATAGACTTGGACAACGGAAGGATAGATGCACTGGTAATACCGGGAAGTGGTAGGCTTTTTGGCTTGATGGGAAAAGACAACGAGTTTATCATTCCATGGGAAAAGATAAAAAAGATAGGCGAGGACATTATACTTGTTGACCTTGATGAAAGGTATATTAGAAAGTACTTTACATGAATCCACGCAATGTAGAATGTGGTATATTATGGAAATGAAAAATGCAATAAGAAGGATGAATGTAGAATAATGTAGAAGGATAAAGTAAGAAAGATAAACCTGGAAAGGGTGGTTAAATGAAGTGCCCGTTTTGCGGTTATGAAGAGGACAAGGTTATAGATACAAGGCAGATAGACGAGGGAGCTACTATTAGGAGAAGGCGTGAATGCCTGAATTGCTCCCGCCGTTTTACTACATATGAAAAAATAGAATCTATTCCTGTTATGGTTATAAAAAAAGATAAAAGCCGGCAACCTTTTATGAGGGAAAAAATCCTTAACGGATTGATGCGCGCCTGTGAAAAAAGGCCTGTTCCTGTTTCTGAGCTGGAAAGGATTGTTAATGAAATTGAAAGCTATATCTACAATTCCACTCAAAGGGAGATTACGTCAAGGGAAATTGGCGAAATGGTAATGGCCAGGCTGAAAGAACTTGACGAGGTAGCCTACGTGAGATTTGCTTCCGTATACCGCCAATTTACCGATTTGAATACATTTATGGCAGAACTCAGGAAAATTCTTGATGAAAAATAGCCCGTATGATTTGATAGAATTAACATAGCGAAAAATTGAAGGATTAAATAAAGCAATTAGCGTTTTAGAAATCCTACAACAACTCGACGCCATTACTTTGAAATTATATAATGTATTTATAGGGTTTAAATATCATACTATGAGTATTATGCACATTATGCAGATAAATTATGATGTATGGGAGATTTTGATATGAAAATATATAAACCTGTTAATAGCCGGTATAATAATATTATTAGCCAATATAATCTTATTAATAGCCGGTATAAGCCTGGTAATAACAGAGATAATTCTGCTAATAATCAATATAAGCCTTGTACTTATCAATACATAATTCGAAAACACTTTATTTACCTGTCTGCTATTTGCCTGGTTTTTATTGCGGCAATTTTGCTAACCGTTGTTTGCACACCCTCAAGTACATATGCAAACGATACGAGCCTGGGAAGATTTGGCGAAACGGTACGCCCTATTGATAACCCAAACATTATCATGCAATCCGAGAATATAACCGTGCGGGTTTTTGAGGGCATGAGCAAAGTTGAATGCGAATTTGTCTTTTTAAATGACTCTGACAAGGAAACAACCGTACTCATGGGATTTCCCAGCGGGGAGCCGGATGACGAATCCGGGGACAAGGCGGAATGGTTTCTTGATTACAGGCTTTATAATTTTGCCGCATGGGTTGATGGCGAGATAGTTGAGGTAAGACTTGAAAAAGGTGCGAAAACCGGCAGTGAAGGCGGAAAAACCGGAGAAGACGGGGAAACCATGGAAGACGGGAAAATCGGTATTGACACAGGTATTGGCGCGAACGAATTAGGTTTGAATTTCCCCTATTGGTATACATGGGAAGTTAGTTTTAAACCAGGAGAAAAGAAGATCGTGAAAAATACGTATGAGACGGCGAATACTACCAGTTCCATTGGAATGGCCCAGGCAGGATATATTTTGACTACCGGCGCTCCCTGGAAGGACAGAATAGGGGATGCAAAAGTAACTTTCATTATGGAAGGCATTAAACCGTACCAGGTGGAAAGTATAACCCCTGCTAATTATACATACGAAGGTAATACGATTATGTGGCAATTTGAGGATTTTGAACCCGACACTAATATAAGTGTAACATTTAATATCCGGGAGGAATACCTGTTAAAAGAACAATTCAGATATGATGAAAAATTAAGACCTGTTATTGAATTGGAGGGGCAGGGCAAGTATGCGGAATTAGTTGGGCTTATTAATGAAATTATGAATAAGAAAGAATATAATACTGACAGCATGTTTAGCAGCATGTATGTCGAAACCGGCTTAAAACTTACAAAGGCAAAGGCCCTTCTTAAAATCGGGGAAGAAAGCGGAAATGAAAATGCAGTAAAGGAAGCCATGGAACTGCTCGAGGATATAACAGAAACAGGTGTAACAGGCTGTATGGAAGCAGCATACATACTGCTTGGTTGTTATAAAGAAAGGGGAATGGACAAATATAGGGAACTTTATGACAAGAGAGTATTTTTAAGAACCAACGGGGTTTTCCAACGGCTTGCCGCTGATATGTTTCCGGACTTGGAAAGCGGGCATTCCCCTGAGATAACAAACCTGAAAGTAACTGCCCAAAAAGTGTGTGTAGATATCGAGGACAAGGACGATGATCTTAAAAAATTCTCGGTGAAAGTATGGTACATGGAAGATGGGGAAAGGCTGCACCTTTTGGACCATCAGGCCAGTGAACCGATGTATTTTATATATAGTCATTATACAGCGAAATACCATGGATTTCTCCCGGGAGTAGTCGGCAATAAGC
>JAAZDH010000168.1 GCA_012512865.1 Clostridiaceae bacterium
CTGGCATAACAGCCTTATATCATTCACTACCACGGCGTCGTCATACCGGTCTGCAGCTTTCCTGTACACCAGGTTTTTAACATTTTCATAATTCTTATACCCGTAACTGGCTTTTTCATAGCCACTGTTTTCATAACCATAATTTCCGCAGCCGCCATTTTCATAATTTGCATTTGCATAATCCGATTCTCCAATACTGGTACTTTCATAACCGGCTCTCCCATAGGCCGCATTTCCAAAAAACTCATCTGCAAACTCAACTATTGCCTTCTCCCCTTCGCCCCTTATCACAAAATCAGCATGTTCAAGGCATTTTTCCGGGAACAGCGTGGGATATACACCTCCCCAAAGTATGGGAATATCGAAATGCCTTTTAATATACCTGTTAACCAGGTATACTGTTTCGAGATAAAGCGTGGACATCACGCTTAACCCTATAATGCCGGGCTTTACCTGCCTTATCACTCCATTAACAAGTTCTAGTTCATGTTCCGTTACATTCCCAGGGTTTTTACTGTTAAAAGCTTTTAAAAAGATGATATACACTGGATACCCGGCCATTTTCAGTGATTTTTCAAGGTACCTTACCCCCATGGCCTTGGGGTTGTAAAAACTAACAAGCAGTATAGGTTCTTTAGCCAAATTCTTCACCTCATCCTCTATTTACCGGTACCAGTTATGCCTGGATACATGCAAGGTATGCACAGTATTAGTTTTCCGATTAAATGCCCGGATATGTAAAATGGGGATAAATTTAAATATGATAAAAAAAGTGTTAAAACAATAAAATAAAATTATAAGATAAGATACTAAGATAAAAACTACATTAAAATGCTAAGATAAGATAATAGGATAAGGAAATACAATAAAAGTAAAATAATGCAAAGCAAAAACTCATAAAACAAAAAACAATAAAAAAAACAATGCAGCGAGGAACATAATGCAGCAGAAACCATAAAGCAGTGGAGAAATATAACACCGTGGAAAAATTAACGCGTTGAAAAATATAATGCAAGGGAAGGCCATGCCTCCCCTTGCTTGCATTGATTCCCGGTTTGTTTATATTAATATTAATACCTTTAGTATTCCTGAATACCTATAGTATTCCTGCTTCCACGATTTTTGTATTATATTAAAGATATATATTACAGGTACTTTGGCAGCACATCCTTGTCCACTTCCGACGCAGAATCCCCATCGAGGAAAAGGGTTACATCCCTGTGCTTTTTAAACATGGTAGCGGGTATCATGTTCGTAACATCATTTTCCAGCGTCAGTTTTATGGCATTAGCCTTTACTTTATACGGAACGCAGGAAATAATTACTTCGCACTGCATAATTTGATGAACGGACATTGAGATGGCCTGTTTTGGAACATCGTCCACCGTCCTGAACCAACCTTCCCTTACCTGCTGTCTTTTGCATGCCTCGTCAAGATTGACAATAATATAAGGCTCCGTAGTGTCAAAATCCGCAGGCGGGTCGTTAAATGCAATGTGTGAGTTTTCCCCTATTCCTATTAACCCAAGATGTACCGGTTCCCTTGTGATTTCCTGGTTCAGCTCGCGTATAATTGCATCCACATCCCCTTCACCGCTAACAAAGAATACCTTTCCTGGCTTTACGATGTCTACAAATCTTTCCTTCAAGTATTTCCTAAAGCTTGCCGGGTGTGTTATGGGAAGATTTATGTATTCATCCAGGTGAAACATCTCAACCTTGCTCCAGTCCAAATCTTCTTTTACCAGATGCTTCAGGGTATCGAATTGTGAAGCCCCGGTAGATAAAACAATCCTTGCCTTGTTGTTTTTTTCTATGCTCTTTCTTATAATTTCCGCTGCATATTTGGCAGCTGCCTTCCCCAGCTCTTCCGAGTTTTTGAACACTCTTACCTTCATCTCAAGCTCCCCTTTCCTGAATAGTAATCGATTACTATCATCTTAATAATAATAATACTAGATAGTATGAAAATTATCAATTAAAAAATATCAAAAGAGTGTATTAAATTGATTTGAAAAAAATTTAGGCAAGGACGACTTCCAGGGCTAATATGGAGGAGGTGAGATGACTTCCACGGCTAATATGGTCGCTCCGGCTACGTATTGTAATGTTTAGGGAGATAGCGTGATGACTTCCACGGCTAATATGGTCGCTTCAGCTACGGATAGTAATGCTTAAGGCTGGCGAAAAAATCCTACCCGTCACACTCGCCATCCATGGCTTAAGGTGACGGCTCGCCACA
>JAAZDH010000021.1 GCA_012512865.1 Clostridiaceae bacterium
CCAGTATGGTCACAGGTTTACTCCACGTTCTCCCCCAATCCCCCGAGCAAAATATCAACAATGCCCCGTATTCCGTACTCATTCCCAGCATATAAAGCTTGCCATTATGTATAAACAGTTTTCCCCAAAAACAAGGGGATACGTCGGAAAGATATCTCCAGCTTACTCCATCATCTCTTGATACAAACACTTTACTAAGATTCTGCCCTCCTTTTCCCCAGTAAATATCATGAGATGCCACAAGACTGCCATCAGGAGTTCTGGCTATTGAGGGGCTGGCAGGCGACCGGCCGGAAACATTATAGGTATAATCTTCAGGATGAATATAATTTATTACAACTCCAGGTGCAAACCCTGTCCTGAAAAATCTCACCGGACTCCTTGCCTTTATCTCTCCCGTGCTTTTGTCTTTTATTGTTAATTCTATTTCATAATCCCTTCCGTTTTTCAAACCTGTGTATTCAAAACATGATGCATCCCCTGGCAATATAAAATGCGCTACCTTATTTTCATTTTCCAGTTCGCTAATATTAACATTAACCTCATATTCATTTTTTCTTGTTTCACTATCATCGACGCTATTATAGGCAAAATCAATGTAAATACTTTGATCTCCCGGTGCTATCCTAACTATATTTAAACCTCCAAAGGCTTTGCTATTTTCTATCTTGGTAGGGTTAACTGCCAGTTCGCTGTTCATTATAGGTAATTCCTCCTTGCGATTATTAAAATTATTAACAAGGTAAAGTATTTGTACATTATTCATAGATATTTAATTAGACAGTAGCAGGAAATATTCCTGCTACTGTTTTGTCTAATGTCAAATTGTATTAAAGTTATTAATTGCTATTGAATACATCCAGAGCTTCCTGGTAAATTTCTATTAAATCATCCAATTTTAAGCTTTCTACCTTTCTTACATATTCGTCCCATTCTTCGTCAATACCTCCATCAACAATCCAGTGAGCAATGGTGCTATTAACATATTCAAGCAAATCGGTTTCTATATCCTGCAGGGCCGCTGTCTGATCCTCTCTCCACACAACTGGAGGATAAAAGCGTTCGATAGGTACTACATAAGGTTTATAGACCTCTTTAACATTTTTATCTCTTTGAGCCTGTGAACCACTATACTCAATTTTTTCAACCGCCTCAGGAGTTAAAAGGAAAGCAACATTGTTCCCTGGAACATTTTCATAAGCTTCATTACCGACAAAAGGCAGCTGTATAATCCTATCCCCATCCTTTTCCATCCATTCCCCATACATACCATACATAGCCTGTACTGACCAGTCGGGTTCACCTATGGTATCTGCTAAACGGATGCTAGCCTCAGGATATGGGTTTTTAGTAAATATTGTAAAAAAGTTTCTTTCTACAGCATTGGTTTGTTGCCTGTACATAGGTTTTCCTCCATGAGGTCCTTGCAGCGGCGGCATAACATCATAAATTTCCTCCGTCGGGTCATCATTAAAATATCGCAAATATGTTCCTACTATAGGTGGATTGGATAAAATTTTGCTGGTGTATGCAGCTGAATCATCAGTAAATACTTCAGGTGGAATTAATCCTTCTACGTACAACCTTCTTAAAAATTTAATAGGTTCTTTTATTGTTGGATCCGTTGCGGAAAATACTACTTTACCATTTTCATCAACTGAAATGTAATGAGGTTTTCCTGGCGTGAATGCGCCAAAAGCATTGTATAATTCATACTGTCCACCATTCGAATAGGCATTATACATAAACATCCAGGGGATTACCTCTTGAGGAATAGATCCTTTACCAGCATTTTCTTTAAACGATTTAAGTTCATTATAAAAATCATCTGTCGTTTTAGGCATTTCCAGCCCTAATTCTCTCAGCCATTTCACATTAATCATCCACTGGTCCCGGATCCCAGCATTACTATCCTCCATCCTTACAATTGGCAAACTCCATATTTCACCATCAGGCATAGTCGCAACCTTTTTTCCATAAGAGTATTGCTCAAAAAACTTTTTCCAATTGGGGGCATATTTATTAATTAGCTCGGTTAGCGGGATAATATCTCCTGCTGCAGCTGTATTTAAAATATGCCTGTCATTAGCTCCTCTGAACATGATATCAGGATAATCCTGGCTTGCAAATAATAGATTTACCCTTTCACCTGAATTTTGAGTAACATGCTCAAATTCCAAATGAATATTTGTTAACTCTTCCAATTTTTTAAAATATGTCATTTCATTTGCATTTCCATAAAATTCTCCGGACGTCATGAATACTTTTAGTGTTATCTTTTCATTTACAATTGGATATCCGGTCGGGTTGAATATACTGGTTTTTTCATTGCTTTCACCTGTTTTTTTAACATCATCGCTTGCTTTTTTGCCTCCATCACTACCAACACAACCTGATACCACAAGGGTCATCATGATAAAAACAACAAGAAGAAGTAAAGCAAATTTTTTCATATTTAACATGCTCCTTTCATAGGAAATGTTGTTTCGGAAGCTTTATTACTTATTGATATTTGGCCTCCGAGTATGCTAAGCTACGCAATTACCAGGAATAATATAATTTTCATCAGTAAATATCCGAATATTGTATCTTTTGTAAATGCTTCATTTTGACATATACCCCGTTATGCAGGCATTTATATGTTCATTATACATCCCTCCTTTATAGATTCTATAAAATCTCTTGCATCTGGGCAACTATTACACTGGAGATCTAGTTATATCAAACCTATGAACATATTAAGCCCCTCTTCTCTACGCCATTATAACATCATGTCACAATTAACCTTTTATTGAACCTATCATTACTCCTTTCATAAAGTATTTCTGTAAAAATGGGTATAGAATCAACACTGGAAGGCTTGATACAATTATTACTCCATATTTCATTGACATTGCAATTGTTTGAGCTATTAATGCATTATCATCCATGATTTGCATTTCTTCATTAAATTGATTTTGGATAAGAATCTCTCTTAAAAATAACTGTAATGGGTATTTATTTCTGTTTCTAAGGTATATAATCGCGTTGAAAAACTGGTTCCAATGCCCTACGGCATAATATATTGTTAAAACTGCAATAATCGCCTTTGAAAGAGGTAAAACTATTCTAAAGAAGAAGAGAAAATCATTACATCCATCAACAATAGCTGCTTCAAGCAATTCCTGGGGTATTGTACTTTGAAAAAACGTCCGTGCAATAATAACATTCCATACACTTACGGCTCCTAATACTATCATAACTGCATAGGTATCAATAAGGTTAAGACTCTTTACAAGAAGATATGTAGGTATCAACCCTCCTCCAAAGAACATGGTAAATGTAAAAATTCCCATGAATAAGTTCCTGCCAGGCATATCTTTCCTGGAAAGCGAATACGCACTTGTAAGTGTCAGGGAAAGGTTAAGAAGGGTGCCTAAAATAGTGTATGTAAAAGTATTTTTATATCCTATCCATAAATCTTTATGAGCAAGTATTTTCTTATACCCATCCCAAACAATTTTGCTCGGTATAAGTATTACTCTCCCGAGAGCCACATCTATCGGGTCACTAATAGAAGCTATTACCACAAAATAGAGAGGATAAGCTACAATTATTAATATAAGCGCTAAAATGGTATTGTTTATAGTATCAAACACTTTCTCTCCATGGCTTTTACGTGTCATCATCATACCTCTCCCTTACCATAAACTGGTTTCACCTATTCTTCTCGATATTTGGTTAACAATTACAAGTAGAATCATATTAACGATTGAATTGAATAAACCTACAGCTGTTGAAAAACTATATTGCGCATCAATCAATCCCCGTTTATATACATAAGTAGCAATGACCTCTGATGTGGAAGTATTCAATGGATTCTGAATTAAAAAAACTTTCTCAAACCCAACACTCATAATTCTTCCAGCATTCATAATCAACAGTATTATAACTGTAGATAGTATTCCAGGAATATCAATATGCTGTATTCTCTTAATCTTACTGGCGCCATCTATAATAGCTGCCTCATGTAAGCCAGGGTCAATAGAAGATAATGCTGCTAAATATATAATGCTTGACCAGCCCATATTTTGCCATACGCCTGACCATACATACAAGGACGAAAATAGTTCTGGCTTTGACATGAAAAATATTGGTTCTCCGCCTAGTTTTTTAATAAAGGAATTGACAATTCCGGTAGTAGGTGACAGGAAAACAGACATCATTCCCACAATAACTACAGTAGAAATAAAATGAGGGGCATAAGTAACGGTTTGCAGAATTTTCTTAAATTTCTGACTATTCAAACTATTCATACCAAGAGCAAATATAATAGGAATTGGAAAACCTGCAGCTAAACTATATAAACTAATACTTAGCGTATTTCTAATTAATTCCCAGAACCTTGGCGAACGGAAAAATCTTTCAAAATGCTTAAATCCTGCCCAAGGGCTGCCCATTATCCCAAGATGAGCCTTAAAATCTTTAAATGCTATCAAAACTCCGTACATTGGCCCATAATGAAAAATAATGATATATAATAAAGTTGGAATAAGAAGTATATATAATTGGTAGGATTTTAAAATGCGCTTTAGCAAATTACTTCTGCCATTTCGGGTTTTAGGCGGCAAAAAAGCTATTTTATTCGTATTATCATTCGTATTATCAATATTACATGTTTTCATTATACCCCCCCTTATTAGAGCTTGCGAAGTAAGCATCAATCATAATCTACATGGTACGTATTGCTAAAAAAGCATTACAATGCAAATGTACAGCAATGTATAATAATGTAATAAATATATAACTATTTGAGACTAGCAATTTATACGTTAACACCATTTTCAAATTCATGTATTATTGGTGCAATATATCATAATAAATACGGCAAATTGATTTTTTTAAACTTAAATATTTGTATTCAATTATTATCTTGGTGTTTACTATTTGCTAATAATTTTATAATCTTGTATATTTACTTGTAAATATGCATTTTTCAAATCATATGCTGCTTTATTATAGCTTTATTATATATCTGAGTTGTCTTTATTCATAAAGCCTTAGTTTTACTTTTCTTTAATTGCTCGCTATTTCAAAATAATAAATTCGCAAAGTACAAATTTATTATGTTTATGTGTCATTTTTTTTTTAATGTGTTGAATTTGAATCATGCTTTTTTATTGCCTGTATATAGAAAAATTTATTAACACCTGCAATTCATAAGGTATACAGTAATATTCATGAAATTATTTTGAAGCTATAAAATAAATTGTTTCTGCTAAACTTTTCACAATTAACACTTTTCATGAAATTATAGGGCTGAAATGTTGCTTGAATTCTGATACAGTGGTATAATTGTTTTACAACATATTGCTTACTAAATCAGATATAATTATTTTAATAAATTAATATTAATGTATTAATGAATTGGGTAAGAGACTTGAGTAAAGGTATTAAAGTATTAAACTATTTTACATATTTTGTGTTTATCTCATTATTTAACTTTATATGTTTCAGTCTATTATGTATATTGTTCGTTATTGCCAAGAGCTTCTATCGTGTAGCTTGTAATTGACTGAAAGGGAGTGGTAAACATTATAGCATCAATGACCAAGCGGCTGACTTTTAAAAGTCGTAAAAATTATCAATTATTTTTCAGGTATCTATTGTCTTATTTAATTGTCCTTTCAATTCCCCTTCTTATTATGTGGCTTATGCTATCCAGATATTTTTTTAATGTATTGGAAAGCGAAGTTAGAAAGAACAATATAAATGCTTTGAAACACATCCAACAAAATATAGATACATGTTTTGGCGAATTGGATACTATTGCTTATCAAATATATACCAATCCAAAGCTTACTACATATATGATAAGCGATAATATACTCAATACTCGTATCGGGATTAAAGAATTAAAAAATTATATAATAGGCAATAAGTTTGTTGATGAAGTTTTCGTATACTATAGCAGTCTTGATCGTTTATGCTCATCATCACACTATATTACTGTTCCTGAATTCGCTAATATACATAGAAATGCTAACCTGGACCCTGAACGGTTCTATCAAGTCATAAATTCGGCTGATGAGAAGAATATAGTTACATCTATTTACAAAACACAACATATTGACGGTAAGAAACAAATTGTTTACATTGTGCCTGATACAACATATAAATCAAATATCAATAAAAGAACAGTCTTCTTTCTGATTAGTGAAAAGTCTATTAGTGGCATTCTAAAATATTATAAAGGGAATACGGTTATATATGACAATAATATGCAAATCGTCGCGGCTCTTTCATATGATGAATACCTATACTCTGACGATTTTCAATTCATGTTAAAAAGTATCGATAGTACAAAACTCTCTACAATTGAGATTAACCAAACAAGGTATTTCATATCATATATAAAGTCTCCAACTACTAAATGGACATATTTAACCCTGCTGCCGGAAGACATAGCTATGAAAGAAGTAATGACAGTAAAATTTACATTTATTAATGTACAGATTATTCTTATCATAATTATGAGTATAGTTGTGTTGTATATTATGAGACTTAACTACAATCCTATCAGACAGCTAAAATCATTTGCTGAATCTAAACTTGGTAAAACTATCGATTGCAATAATGAAATAGAAGTAGTAAGAATGACTATTGATCATATGTCTAAAACACATGAAGAATTAAGCACCAAAATAACGAGTAACAAATCAGCAATCAAGGAGTTCCTTCTGCTTAATCTATTAAAAGGCAATTACGAGAATATAACACAATTTAACGATAAAGCCAGGGATATAGGAATTTCATTTACCAGCAGCTATTTTGGAGTCGCAATAATCTCATTTACGCATATCGATAAACATCAATACCCTGATAGCTCAAAAATTATATATTTGCTGGAAGAAAATATATCAAACGAAATACAAGGCTATGGTAAAGATAATATCGATAACGATAAAGTTATTTTTGTGTTCTCTGCAAGTTCTAACGACACACGCCTAGTTAAAGAGTTTTTCTCAATAAAACAACGTTTGCTATTGGGACATCTAGGTCTTCAAGCAACCATTGGCATAAGTAATATCTACAAGGATACTGGGAATATTGGCAAATCATTTATAGAAGCCAGCATTGCAATAGATTATCGACTTATTAAGGGTATAGACAGGATTATTTTCTTTGGAGAAATTGAAAATCAATATTCACTTATAAACAATTATCCTGTAGATGAGCTGAATATTTTAGAAATGTTTATAATTGAAGGTGACATCAACAAAATAAATAATAGCATACATAAGCTTATTAACTTGATTAAAGAAACCGAAATGCCGCTCTTCGCTGCACGTTGCCTATGCTTTGATATCATCAATAAAATTCTAAAAACCATGTGCCTCATAAATAGAGAATTTATAAGCCTTACTAAAGATTATCCTGATGTCATGGCTCTAGCACAATTCGAAACAGTAGAAGAACTGGGTGAAATTGTAAATAGAATCAGCCTTGATATTTGTAAGCATATTAAAGAAAACCGGGAAAAACACAAGGAGTATTTAATAGACCGCTTAATTGCCTATATTAAAGAAAACTATTCAGACAACCAATTTTCTATTCAGAGGATGGCAGATTACTTTGGTATGTCACAATCTAATATTGGTCATTACTTCAAGCAAGCAACAGGACAAACCATATCCGAATATGTTAATTTCCTTCGCATAGAAAAAGCAAAGCTCCTTTTAACAACCAAGGACTGGCCTTTACAAGAAATTATCACACATATAGGTTATTGTGATACATCAAGTTTCGTAAGGAAGTTTAAGAAGATGGTAGGAACTACTCCAGGGACATTTAGAAAAATATACGAAACTGGTAAAATTTCACCATAGGGCCAATTAAGAAGTGTAATTATTAAACATAAAAAGTTTATATACTAAATTCTAATAATTGTCCATTGGAGTATGTGCCATATTTTTTTGCTGCTTCAACAGCTGCTTTTAAATGTCCCATCTTTGCATACCGTGGAATAACACATCCAGAACCCAGGACATATGCTCCTTTTTTACCTGCTTCCCTAATGCAATTCCTTGCTTCCTCTTTTAACTCTTCCTCGGTACAGTTTATAAATGATAGAGTATTAATTCCGCCCATTAAAGCTATATTTTCCCCTACATATTCTCTTATTTGGGCACAAGTAAAGCCCCCTAGCGGATCCAACGGGCCTATACAGTCTATACCAGTCTCAATAATATCTTCTATAACTGGAACTATGTTTCCGCATATATGGCAATAAACCCGTACACCGGGATCATATTTATGCAGTTCACTGCAAACCTCCTTCATATGAGGAAACACAAATTCACGCCAATGATCAGGTGATATTACTGACATGTTAGCCATTGAATCATTAAGCCTTAATATTTTAATACCCAAGTCTATGTTAAATTTTCCTTTTTCAATAGCAATAGCAACTCCTTTTTCCATAACTGCATGAACTAAGCTGGGGGAATCTACCAGATCCAGCATTGCGTTATCCATACCTCTGAGATATCTATAAAACGCTAGTGTAGCAGAACCGCAATCCCCAATAATCGAAATTCTATCCCCCGCATACTCTATAATTTTTCTCTGGCGAGCACCACAGCCAACTTCTTCGTAAAAGTATTTGCCAGGAACACAAATTCGTTTTACATCTTCCAATCCGCCTACAAATGGCCTGTTAGAAGTCCAATACTGGTGATAGGCCATCATATAAGGGTCTTCAAGTATAAAATCATCCGGTTCAAATAAATGAGTGGCTAGCCCTCCATATATATCTACTTTTCCTATTTTATTTCCTTTCTTATCAATTTCATATATTCCCGTATCGTCCTCCAGGACATGTCTCTCAGGAAAATGAAATTGCCGTATGGCATCAACTCCAGCCTCAATGCCAGCACGTGCAATTGTCATTAGTGCAGTCAGCGGGTTTTTTACCACTTCAATTAATGGAGTACCTGTCAAAGAAGCAGCCAAATCTACCCATATTTTAGGGAGTACAGGAACTCTATCGGGAATACCTCCCGATAATGCAGTATATATCCTTTGATATGCATTATTACTACCTTTAGACAAATTATTGCTATCCTTACCAGCAACCACTTTTTTCCACTTCCTTTACAATGTTTAAAAACCCTTTCACTCTATCATCAGCAGTAATGTTGGTAATATCAGCCAATACAATATCACAAGGGGCAAGTTCCCGGTATATTTTTATAACATCATCTCGTATCTCACTCATGCTTTTTTGTTCTAACCCGACAGGTGAATACAGTACTGCTCTTCGTGCATCAGGAAATACATCACGCACTCTACTCATATCAGACATCATTCCCATATCTATATATCCAATTTTGTCTATTTCCCTGAGCACATCAATATATGGCGTTATATTCCAGTTGCAGGTGTGTATGCCAAACCTGTCATATTCATTAGACAGCATTTTGTCATAAGGTAATACAAACTCCTTGTAGGTCCCAGGTGAAATCATATTCATTACACAGTTACTCATTGAAAGTAAATTAATATCAAAACCTGATTCTCTTTGTATTTTTTGAATCATTTTAGAAGTTTGCTTAATGGTTTCAGCTATATGTCTAAAAAGGTGGTGGACGAAACCGGGATCTTCGTACATATCAATGAATATATCACTACCGCGAAGCTTAAAAGCCACATTCAATATACCTTGATAATTAAGATACCCATGGATTTTTCCAAAGTTCTTTCTTATTACATCCATCTGTTGTAATAGCTCTTCAACTACAGGAGTTGAACATATATCGAATAACTCCAGCTTGGATAAATGCTCTTTTGAAAAATGCTCCCCGGGCAAGCCATCAGGCCAGTCATCTATTTTATATACCACGCCTAAACCATATATCATAGGCATAAGTCTAATTCCATACACTCCTGATATTGTTGCACATGTTTTTTCTACTCCGTTTTCAAACTCTAGCTCAAAATAAGGTATTTCCGGAAACAATTTATTTAAATATGTCTTCATTTTTAGGAGAGTTTCATAGCGGTATAATGGATCTGTATGCCATTTCTTGGAGAAATCAATACCCAATCTTTCATGATACCACCTGGGACAGAATCCAAGCGATACCCTTAAATCCGGTTCATCTCCGACAAAAGGTTCACGGGTTGCAGGTCCGCTTATAGGAATATGATTACGTAATTTAAAATCCTTCAAATAATTCTCCCCCTTTGTCCTTATTAAGCTAACAAAGATTGGCTCTCTTCTTTCCACAATTATTATTTATAATTGTATGGGAATATTATATTCCTGTATATATGCAAATTTCAAAACATATGTCAAACTAATGC
>JAAZDH010000169.1 GCA_012512865.1 Clostridiaceae bacterium
CACGGAAGACAGGTGGTTTGCCCCGGCTCGGGATGCTTTCAGCAGTTATGTTAGAATATGCAACCAGGAAGTGCCTTTTGGAACCAACCTGTTATTTAGTAATTATGAGAACTGCAAGCTCTGCTTTGCCGTTGAATTCGGCAGCGACCTTTTTGCACCTGTAAATCCAGGCTCATACCATGCAGTTTACGGAGCATCGATAATATTCAACCTGTCTGCATCTTACGAAGAAGCCGGGTTCCATGAATACAGGAGGGAGCTGGTAAGAATCCAGTCCGCCAGGTACAATTCAGCGTACGTGTGCGCATCGGCAGGTACGGGAGAATCGACAACGGACGGGGTATTCGGAGGGTACGGGATTATTGCCGAAAACGGGGTAGTCCTGGAAGAATCCGAAAGGTTCTTTACAGGCTGCCGGGTTGTAATGGCAGATGTAGATTTTGAAAGCCTGGCGTCAGAAAAAATGAAGAATGGCATCGTGTCAAAAGGCATGGGGCAAGCAGCGGCGGACAGTATTCCAGCCCCATGGATGAATGCGAGCAAGTACAGGAAGGTGTGCTTTTACCTAAAAGGGCAAGGCCGGAAATTTGAGGGGCTTAAGAGGTACGTAAACCCTTATCCCTTTGTGCCGCAGAGCAAGAAGAAAAGGGACGAGTATTGCAGTGAAATCATCAAGATCCAGGCCACTGGCTTGGCAAGGAGGATGCTCAATACCAGGTCAAGGCGGGCATTAATAGGAGTTTCGGGGGGCCTCGATTCAACCCTTGCCTTGCTTGTTACCGTTAATTCATTTGACATGATGAAGAAGCCGAGGGAAGACATAATTGGCATAACCATGCCCGGGTTTGGAACTACAAAAAAGACCTATGATAATGCGATGGAACTGATGAGAAGCCTTGGAGTGACAACCAGGGAGATTGATATAAAGCCGGCATGTCTCCAGCATTTCAAGGATATAGGGCATGATCCCGGTGTACATGATGTTACGTACGAGAATGTGCAGGCCAGGGAACGGTCCCAGGTACTCATGGATATTGCGAACAAGGAAAACGGCCTGGTGATTGGAGCAGGCGATCTGTCCGAACTGGCCCTGGGCTGGTGCACCTACAATGGGGACCATATGTCCATGTATAACGTGAACTGCGGGGTACCAAAGACCATGGAAAGGTATTTGCTCCAATGGGCTGCCGGTAACATGGCGGATGAAAAAACGAGGAACGTGTTGCTTGGAATTATTGATACTCCCATCACTCCCGAACTGCTTCCTCCAACATCCCGGGGGGATATAAGCCAGAAAACCGAGGATATTGTTGGCCCATACGAGCTGCACGATTTTTTCCTGTATCACATGCTGCGGTACGGGACACCGCCTAAAAAGATGCTGTTCCTCGCGGAGCATGCTTTTGCCGGCAAGTATTCAGCGGATACGATAAAAGGGTGGCTGAAGGTTTTCTACCGGAGGTTTTTCAGCCAGCAATTCAAGCGTTCGTGCATGCCTGATGGCCCAAGGGTGAGCGCGGTGAGCCTTTCACCAAGGGGGGCATGGAGCATGCCGAGCGACGGGGAAGCAAGGGCGTGGCTGGAGGAGCTTGAGAATGAATGAAATTATAAGTAAAAAATAATAAAAAATGGGTGTCATGTTAGTATTTTTTTAGTATTGACAAAAGCTATAATATCCTTTAAAATAGTCAATGGCTTTTTAAACAGGCAAAAAGAAAAGTACGTTGGAACATGCATATTAGTTTGAATTATTTACGGTGGATATAGCTTAGATGGTTAGAGCGCCAGGTTGTGGCCCTGGAGGTCGTGGGTTCGATTCCCACTATTCACCCCAACAACTTTGGGATGTAGCCAAGCGGTAAGGCACCAGACTTTGACTCTGGCATTCGTAGGTTCGAATCCTGCCATCCCAGCCAAGAAATAATAAGACCCATTAGCTCAGGAGGTAGAGCACTTGACTTTTAATCAAGGTGTCCGGCGTTCGAGTCGCCGATGGGTCACCAAAATATTGAAAGGCCTTGCGAGTAAAAGAATGCAAGGCTTTTTTATTACATTATGTCATTGTTCATTGCTAATCCTATTTATAGTATAATAATGTATAGGTTAAAGAAGTGGAAAGAGAACATCATGAAAGGTGAAGATATTATTAAGTGTTTTAAAAATAAATAAAATTTAGAAATTAGTGTTAGGAAAATTATAAGTGAACCAGGGAGGAATTTTTCAGTAGGAATGAAAGTGGTAAAGGGTATTTATCCGTAACATGTAAGTGAAAATTGAAAGATAAAATAAAGGAATAATTGCCAAACAATAGGAGGCTACCAGGGCAAGGCATGCAGGCTTTTTAAAAGAGGTTGAGCATGGCAATATCCATTCCTACTGGCAGCCGCCGGTAGACTGCGGTGAAGAAGCTTGCCTTGACAGCTTGAATAAAATTATTCCGTGGCTTGGTAACATACACGTGTTTTATTGGGAGTCACGAAACCAGATGCCCCTTGAAGAGGGCATAGGTAAGTGGTTAAAATACATGGAAGTTATTAAAAGGGCGGCAGGAAGCCGTTATTGCATGATTGAATTCGTGAGAAACGATGAGCCCGGGCAATTCCTTGAAGATGCAGAGACTCTAAAAAAATAGTTGTATGAAGCGGCAAAATACTTGTAAGGTGATGTAACAAGATGCTTAATGGGAAAAGATGGATACACAAGGGACTTGATGATAGGGATATTGAGAAGCTGATAAATGAAACGGGTATATCCTACCTTCTATCCAGCGCCCTGGTAAGCCGGGGTATCAAGGATTCTGAAAACGCAAGCAAGTTTCTCAAACCGGATCTCAAGGATTTGCATGATCCTTTTTTATTGCCGGACATGGATAAGGCGGTTGACAGGATAATCAAGGCTGTAAGCAACGGTGAAAAGGTCGTTTTATACGGGGACTATGATGCTGACGGGGTTACCGGGATTTCAATATTGTACGACTTCTTACTGGGGCTTGGAGGTAAAGTGGACTATTATATCCCTGACAGGCTTGAAGAGGGATACGGGCTTTCGGTTGAAGCCCTGGGATTGCTGATAGATAAGGGAGCCGAGCTAATTGTAACCGTAGACTGCGGCATTACTGCCATCGAGGAAGCAGCATTTGCAAGGGAAAAGGGCATCGACATGGTAATAACTGACCACCACGAATGCAAGGGAGGGCTGCCGGACGCCCATGCCATAGTAAATCCATGCAAGCCTGGTTGCAGGTACCCGTTTAAAGAGCTGGCAGGCGTTGGTGTGGTGTTTAAACTTATTAATGCCATATGTATGAAATTAAGCCTTGGGGATTTGCACTTGAGGTACCTTGACCTGGTCGCGGTGGGAACCATAGCTGATATCGTGCCATTGAAAGATGAAAACAGGGTAATAGCAAAATACGGGCTTGATATGATTCCCAGCAGCTCAAATACCGGCTTGCGTGCTTTATTGAACAAGTCCGGGCTAGAGGGAAAAGCGATAGGCTCATTTGAAGTGGGTTATATAATTGGCCCGAGGATTAATGCAGCAGGCAGGACAGGAGATGCCACGGAAGCTGTCAAGTTATTTACTACCGGTGATGTTGCAGAAGCCCTGGGCATTGCTGAAGAGCTGGAAAAAGCCAATATCCTAAGGCAAGGGATAGAGCAAACAATATACAACCAGGCCATAGAGATAATTGAATCGCAAATAGATATTGAACAAGAAAAGTTCATCGTGGCTGCAAAAGAACGGTGGCACCATGGAGTAATAGGGATAGTTGCATCGAGGATAACTGAAAGGTATTACAAGCCCTGCATCTTGATTTCCATAGATGGGGATATGGGCACCGGTTCAGGCAGGAGCGTTGAGAGCTTCAACATATTTAACGCCTTGAAATACTGCGAGGATTTATTAGAAAAATACGGGGGCCACGAATTAGCAGCCGGTTTAAGGATTAGAAGGGAAAGCATTAATGAATTCAGGCGGCAGATTAATGAGTATGCCAACAGGGTCATGGTTGGCGAAACGCTGATACCGAAAATAAGAATTGATGCATATGTAGACGATGGCAGGGAACTAAACCTGGAAAGCGCAAAAGAACTGGAGCTGCTGGCACCCTTTGGCCCGGGGAATCCCGTTCCGGTTTTCGGTTTCAGGGATGTTGGAATAAGCGAAGTAAGAGGTGTGGGCAGCAACTCAAAACACCTAAAGCTGAAACTTGACAGCGAAGGGCTGAAGCTGGATGCCATAGGATTTAACATGGGCAGCGCAGCGGGATTTTTGCAGGAAGGGGATACACTGGATGTTGCGGCAAGAATCGAGTTGAATTGTTGGAATTCCACAACCTGCGTGCAGCTGAATCTACTGGATATAAAAAGGAAGTATAACGGGCGGGATTACTGCTTGAGCCTGGAGAAGTGCCTGGAAGCAGAATGCAAGCATATCATGGACCAAGAAGCGGTTCTAAAGAAATCCCGGACAGGAGAATTTCCGCCGAGGGAATTACTGCAATTGGAAATCCCGTTAAAAGAAACCGCCGGTGAAAAAGATTTATCGGAAACCCTGGAGAAATTAAGCGTACAAGGGAGCAAAACGCTGATATTTGTGAATTCCAGGAAAACAGCACTGGAACTTGGGACTGTGCTGAAAAATCATGCGGCAGGCACCGGTAAAAACTACAGTGTATGCTACACTGGCCTTGATTACATGGCGGGTGAACTAACCATGGTAATTAATCCCCTACCCGATGGCATAGATTATAAAAAATTTGATACGGCCATATTTGCAGGAGACTGGATAACCCCTTCATGCATGCTGGCTGTGCTTGACAGCGCAATTAAGGCAAAACGGGAAATTATTCTTTACAAATGTAACTACGAGAGAGACGCAGGTGAGAAAAATACCGGCGAGAAATACCCCGGGGAGAAAGACGCTGGCGGGAGCAGTTCCGGCGAAATCTTCCGGGAAATCCAGGAGGTTATCCCTGAAAGGGCGGACCTGGCAATCCTTTACCGCTATATAAAGAAATATTGCAAAAACGAAATGGTAGTCGATGATTTATTTATGTTTGCAATGGAAATATCAAAGGAATATAATATATTTATGAATTATGTTAAACTAAAAAAGGTATTAGATATATTATACGAGCTGGGTTTGCTGGAGATATTTCCCGCAGGTGATAAGGGTGTTTTACTTAAATACGAGGCCAGCAAGGTAAGACAGGTAAAGCTTGAGGATTCGCTTACTTACAGGCTGTTGCAGAAGCTTAAATATTAAACAAGGTAGAGGGAGGCGCGTTAATTATGGACCTTGAATCGAAGCTCAGGCATGTTATGGATTTTCCAAGGCCGGGGATTGATTTTATTGACATTACCACGGTTTTGCAGGATGCAGAAGCTCTTAAAGATTGTCTTGGGCAAATGAAGGAAAAAGTAATTGAAATAGCAGGTGAAGATTTTGACTTGATAGTGGGCCCGGAGTCCAGGGGGTTTATTTTTGGTGCCCCATTGGCCTATATGCTTGGGAAAGGATTCGTGCTTATTAGGAAAAAAGGCAAGCTTCCGTATAAGACAGTCAGCGTTGAATATGAACTGGAATACGGGAAAGACGTGCTTGAAATACATGAAGATGCAATTGAGCCAGGGCAAAAGGTAGTTATCGTGGACGACCTTTTGGCAACGGGAGGAACATCCTATTCAAACATACAGCTTGTAAAGAAGCTGGGCGGGAAAGTAATGGGATTGGTATATTTCGTGGAGCTGACATACTTGAAAGGCAGGGAAAAGCTCAAGGATTACCGCGTGGAATCCATAGTTAAAATCCATAGTTAAAATCTTGGTTAAAGTTATAGTTAAAATCTTAGTTTAAATTTTAGTTAAAATCATAGTTAAGCGGTTAATATTTAGTGTTAACAAAAGTGTGATGGTAAGGTGTATAATCTTGGGAGTGTGAAAGGGGATAAATGTCTGTAAGCTTTAGTGACCTGGTTGCCAGGATTGAGAAGTACAACCTGGACTGTAACATGGACTTGTTGAAAAAAGCTTACTTGATATCCAAAAAGGCCCACATGGGCCAGCACAGGGTATCGGGGGAGCCTTTTATTGTTCATCCCGTTGAGGTTGCCTATATCCTTGCCGAGCTGGAACTTGACTGTACCATGATAATAGCCGGGCTTCTTCACGATACCATAGAGGATACAACCTGTACCTTGGGGCAGTTGAAACAGGATTTCGGCGAGGAAATTGCCCTTCTTGTGGATGGTGTCACGAAGCTGGGCAGGATTCCTTACGTTACGAAAGAAGAGGAACAGGTTGAGAATTTAAGGAAAATGTTCATAGCAATGGCCAAGGATATAAGGGTTATCTTGATAAAGCTGGCAGACAGGCTCCATAATATGAGAACCTTAGCATACATGAGTGCTGACAAGCAGCTGAAAAAAGCAAGGGAAACTCTTGAGATTTATGCCCCCATTGCCCACCGGCTTGGTATATCAAGGATAAAGTGGGAGCTCGAAGACCTTTGCCTGCGGTATATTGACCCTAAGGGGTATTATGACCTGGTGGAAAAGATAGCCAAGAAGAGAAAGGAAAGGGAAGAGTTTTTAAACCTAATCATTGAAGGGTTAAAGAAGAAAACCCGGGAACTTGGCATCAAGGTAAGCATTGACGGCAGGGCCAAGCACTTCTACAGCATATACAAGAAGATGAAGGATCAGAACAGGACATTGGATCAAATCTACGACCTTTTCGCGGTAAGGCTCATAGTTGATACGGTAAAGGACTGCTATGCCGTACTGGGTATGGTGCACGAATTGTACAAGCCTATTCCCGGGAGGTTCAAGGATTATATAGCAATGCCCAAGCCAAATATGTACCAGTCCCTCCATACTACCGTAATAGGCCATGAAGGGCAGCCTTTCGAGGTGCAAATAAGGACATGGGAAATGCACAGGGTTGCGGAGGTTGGTATAGCAGCACACTGGAAGTACAAGGAGGGTTATACCGGCAAAAGCAACCTGGATGAAAAACTGGCCTGGTTAAGGCAGCTGCTGGAGTGGCAGAAGGAAATGCCGGATGCAAGGGAATTCATGGAAACCTTAAAAATAGACTTGTTTACGGACGAGGTGTTTGTTTTTACTCCGAAGGGCGATGTTATCAACCTTCCCAAGGGAGCGACGCCGATTGATTTTGCGTATGCCATCCACAGCGCCATTGGGAATAAAATGGTGGGGGCGAAGGTTAACGGGCGGATAGTACCGCTTGAGTGCAAGCTTAACAGCGGGGAGATCGTGGAGATATTAACTTCCCAGAATGCCAGCGGGCCGAGCAGGGACTGGTTGAAGATAGTAAAAAGCTCGCAGGCAAAAAACAAGATAAAGCAGTGGTTTAAAAAGGAGAAAAGGGAAGAAAACATAGTAAGAGGAAAGGAAATGGTGGAAAGGGAGCTTAAAAAGCATAGCTTAACCTACAGCCAGCTTTTTAAACCCGAGTGGATAGAGCCTATATTGAAAAAGTACACTTTTGCCGCCATGGATGATCTTTATGCTGCAATAGGATATGGCGCCATAACTCCAAACAGGGTTATTTCACGCTTGAAGGATGAATACAGGAAAGCCGTAAAAGCGGAAGGAATGATGATGCAGCGAGGTGTTGACGACACCGCGGAGAAAACCGAAAGGAAGAAAAAGTTTGCACCCGTGAACGGGGTTGTGGTGAAAGGCATAGACAATTGCCTTGTCAGGCTTGCAAGGTGCTGTAACCCCGTTCCCGGAGATAGTATTATAGGTTATATTACCAGGGGCAGGGGGGTATCGGTTCATAGGAGCGATTGTGTTAATATAAAGAATAATCCCGGCGAAGAGGAAAGGTTGATAGAGGTTAGCTGGTACAATAGCAAGGATACCGCTTATAAGGCGGATATAACCATCATGGCCAGGGACAGGGATGCCCTGCTCATGGATATTACAAACAAGATAAATGATGAGAAGGTGCCGCTAAAAGGGATTAACGCCCGCACTACAAGCGATCAAACGGTAATAATGGTTCTTACGCTGGAAATAATTGATGCTGAGCAACTAAACAGGATAATCAGGAAACTTAAAAAGATTGACGCGGTATTCGAAGTTACCAGGAACAAAAACTAAAAGAATTAGAAAACAAGAACTTAAGAACAAGGTTTTAAGCGCAAATAAAGCACAAAAGAGCATAAAAGCCAAGGCATATAACGAAAGTATAAAACAAAGGTATAAAACAAAGGTATAAACAAAGGTATAAAACAAAGGCGTAAAAAACCAAGGAAAAAACAAAAGCAAAAAACCGGGGCAAAAAGCAAAATTAAAAGCAAGAGCAACAATGCAAAAACAAAGCATAAAAAACAAGAACGAAAGCCAAGGAGACCTAAAGGTAATGAGAGCAGTGGTGCAAAGGGTGACCAACGCCCGGGTGCTGTCGGATGAAAAGGTTGCAGGCAAGATAGGGAAAGGCTTGATGGTCCTGCTGGGCGTGGGCGGTGAAGATACGGAAAAAGATGCGGAATACCTGGCTGGAAAAATTGTAAATCTCCGGGTGTTCGAAGACGGGAATGGTAAAATGAACCTGTCGCTCCTGGACATACAGGGTGAGCTGCTCGTAGTTTCACAGTTTACATTGTACGGTGACTGCAGGAAGGGACGCAGGCCGAGTTATGACAAGGCCGGGGACCCTGAAACAGCCAATAACCTGTATGAAACCTTTATAAGCTATTGCAGGGGCCATGGGATCAAGGTTGAAACGGGCGTATTCCAGGCCAAGATGCTGGTGGAGATATATAATGATGGGCCGGTAACGCTGTTGCTGGACAGCAAGAAGGAGTTTTGACCATGATTTTAAAGAGACTACCAACAGGGATGTTTGCATCTAATTGCTATATAATAGGCGAAAATAAAAAAGGAGTTGTTATAGACCCTGGTGCCAAAAGCGTTGATATATTGGAGGCTGCAAAGCAGGTAAATCTTGATGTTGAGTATATCATTCTCACCCATGCACATATTGACCATATAATATCAATGGATGAAATCCGGGAAATGACCAAGGCAAAGGTGCTTGTACACGAGGAGGATGCAAAATTCCTGGTTGATTCATGGTACAACGCTTCCAAGCTTTTTGGCATCGAAAAGGTTTTCAACCCGGCGGATGTCTTGTTGAAAGACAATGATATACTTGATATAGATGGGTTAAAACTAGAGATTATCCATACACCAGGGCATACCCCGGGAAGTATATGCATAAAAGCAGGCAACAGCCTGTTTACGGGGGATACCTTGTTCAGGATGTCGGTAGGCCGGACAGACCTTGGGCTTGGTGATTACGGCCGGTTGATGAATTCAATAAAAAGACTTATGGCACTGGATGATGAAGCAATGGTATATCCAGGCCATGGTACGGCAACAACCATAGGGTACGAGAGAAAAAACAACCCCTTTGTCCAGGGGTGAACCTTATTTTGCATGAAATTCATCGTACCTTTTGTTTTATTGCACGGAAAGTGCTTTGTTTTATAGCGCGGAAAGCGCTTATTTTGGTTGCATGGAAAAAGAAGGGCCCGGGAAGGATCGTTATAAAACAAAATAACTAAAAAAGTACAAAAAAAAACAAACATTTTCTATACCTTACTTTTTTTATATGTAATAATATTAGCGGGTTTTTTTGTTTATGATTGCTTTCCGGCAAGCAGCATGCAACTGATTATCAAATGAAACAGGTGATAAGGAATGGCCCGTGTGGCGATAATAGGAGGAGGGCTCGCAGGATGCCTGGTGGCAAGTGAGCTTGCGGCTAGGAATGTAAAGGTAACAATCGTGGAAAAATCCGGTGATATAGGCGGAAAAGTTATAAACTACGGGTGCAAGGCAACGGATACATGCAGGAACTGCGGGCTGTGCCTTGTGAAAGATTTATGGGAAACCGTAAGGGGTAACAGGGAAATAGAAATACTAACGAGAACCTCGCTGGTTGATATAGAGGGAGAGAAAGGAAATTACAAGGTAACCGTCAGGGAAAATAATAAAATAAAAGTGCTTGATGAAATAGATTCAATAGTTGTAGCGACAGGATTTGAAAATTCTTCTTCGGTACCGGCTTCAAACCTTGAAATAAACGACATGTCCAATATTATCACCGGTTCCCGGCTTGAGGAGATAATTGCTTCCAGGAGCGAAAGCAGGCTGACCGGTGAACTATCATTTCCGGGCACTCTTAAAAGGGTGGCTTTTATTCAATGTTTTGGCTCCAGGGATGTAAAAGGAAGGGCGCCTTATTGTTCGCGGGTTTGCTGTGCTTATTCCACCAGGATGGCAGGAGTAATAAGGCAGTATTACCCTGGCACTGAAATAACATTTTTTTACATGGATTTCCAGTGGATAGAGGGAAGAGGATATGTCAGCGAACTGGCCAGGGAAAACATTGAACTGGTAAAATGCAGGCCTGCGAGCATCAAGAGCGGCGTTGCGGGGGATTCACCTGTAAAAATAGTAGTTTACGAGGATTTAAGGCATTCGAGGTTGATAGAAAGGGAATTTGACATGGTTGTCCTGTCAGAGGGCATATACCCCGCGAAAGATACTGGGCGCATAGCAGAGATTTGCAGGCTCGGGCAGGACGAAAACGGGTTCCTGGAATACGTTGCAGCTCCCGGGGTAATGGGAATATATATTGCCGGGTGTGCAGGCGGGCCGAAAAGAATAG
>JAAZDH010000170.1 GCA_012512865.1 Clostridiaceae bacterium
CAACTGTTACACCTTCTTTGTCATTCTACGGTTACTGTTTCGCTTTTCTCCCCGCCTCCAGGTATGTCAGCGCGACATGGGCAATCAGTGTTGCAATAATCCCATTTACTGCTGCTACCCCCGGTGTAACAAATGCCACTACTATTCCAACACCCCATGCGATTACGGCACTCCATTTAATGAAAGGAATATGCTCGTATGAAATTTTATTATAGTCATAATTTCTCTCAAAGCCTAACTTTGGCAATAACAGGTAGTCGGATATCAATAAAGCTGCCATGGGTGGAACTACAGTGCCTAATAGTATCATAAAGTCAACAAAAAAGTTCACAGCACCGCTATAACCTGCGATAGTCCCTATAATCCCTAATGCTAGAGAAACCTTCCATTTATCCTTTTCCAGTATATTGGTTAATGCCAATGATGCCGAATACAGGTTATTGTCATTAGTAGTCCATTGAGCTAAGCTTATTATCAATGCGCCCACCAGCCCTGAACCAAGAGCAGCCTTACCAACAAACAACGATATTTCTCCAAAGTCCCAAGTCCCTTTTATTAAAGCAAAGGCTATGCCTGATATGGGTAATATATAATGACCAATAAATAGTGCTGCTCCCCAAACCAATAATATCTTTTTGAAATCTGCCTTGGCATACCTGCTAACATCGGGCATTAGGGCAGAACCTACTGCCCAGCTTCCAAACACCGTACTAATACCCACTGCCAGGCTACCTATTTGAGTCCCTTGTGGAGAATACGTAATAAGGGTGTCTACACCTACTTGTCCTAGGGCTACAATAAAACCTCCGAATATGAAGATAAACAGGGGAATTACAGAAATCTTGCTGATCATTTCTAACCCCTCGAACCCGATAATGGCCGTAGTCATCATGAGAAGCCCGCCGATTGCCGCAAGTACCGATACACTAAGAGGTAAAAACTGAGCCCATATCTGGCCAAAAAATCCCAACTGCACGGCAAACCATCCTACCGAAGTAAATGCAATAATCAATGACGCGATATAAGTACCAAATTTTCCTGTGGTTAACCTGAACAATGGCATAGAGCCCAGGCCAGTTTTAGCACCCACATAGCCAGTCAAACTCATTACAATCAAGAGAAATATATCTCCAATTGTTAATGCTATGAGTGCCGACTTAAAATCCAAGTTTGCGCCCAATGCTATTCCCGTAGCCATATCTCCAATAACCACGTTGTAACAAACCCACACAATAAACGTTGCCAACCAGCCCTTCCTTTCACTCTCCGGGACTGGTCTTAATGCATAGTCTTCAACAATAGTTCCGAGTTTTTTCTTTTCTGGAATATCAGCCATTCTTATTCCTCCCTCTATTATTTATTTATTAAATACACATATGTGTATTCAATACTATATTTAGGACCATAAATCGGTATACCAATGGGGTGTTCTAAGGTTCAATAGCTGTTTTGCCTTAACCCTATTATTTGGGAACTCCGTATCGGTGTTCAGGGTATTTATTTTAAACCGGGCACTTCCTGCCATACTTCCATCGTCAATAATCTCCTGGTCCTCTTCTTTAGACGAGGCATCGGGTCCGAATATGCCGCTTTTCCCAATATATCCTCCACCGGCGTAATTAGAAAATACCGCGTAAAAATTGTTTTCAACGGCCCTTACCCTGGCCAGGTGCCATTGAACCTTCCTGTTGCTGTCTTTCAAATCAAAGTCTTTTACATACTCCTTATCAATAGATGCCGGTATAGCTAGAACCTCCACACCCCGTATTGCGTTTACCCGGCAGAACTCGGGGACCGCTAATTCTTCTCCTATTATTATTCCAATTCTACCCAAGGGCAAATCGTATACAAATAAACTCTCACCCGGTGTTGCCCAGTTTTTATCTTTATCATTCAATTGTACTTTATGATATGAGCCCATTACGCCCTCGGGCCCAATAAGCCAGGCTGTATTATACAAATCCTTTTTATTCTCTTCTATTCCACCTATTACAATGTAGGCATTTTTGTCTTTACAAATATCAATCAACATTTCAAACCTTGAATAGACCTGTTCAAAGGCAATGGAGTTTGCTATTGCTTCATCATATGAGCACACTGGACCGCTTAAATACAATTCAGGAAACACAATGATCCTACTTTCCCTGTCACATTCCTGCTTAACTATTTTTACAGCGCTTTCAAGCCTACTATTCATATCAATGTTTTTATTCATGCTTATTTGCACAGCTGAACCGTAGAAAATATCTCCTTTTGGATAACTGGTACATGTCTGCGAAAAGAAATGTATGGGATTCCACCTATGGGTACTAAGACTAAGCTCGTTATAAAAGCCGTATTTTACTCTCTTTGGTTTGCTTGCCTTTTCCTTTCTAATTGAAGCCATATCCAGGTCAGCCAGTATAAATCCATCGCCCCTGTCCATCGAGGCTAACACATCGCCGTTGGCATCGATAATTGAGCTTCCACCTGCGAATTCCGTATTCCTTTCACTTTTCCACCGGTTTGATACTATAACCGGACAGCCGGTTTCAAATGCCCGGGTAATCCATAATTGGGCGGGCGTTACTTCCCCAAACCAATTCACTAACCCGCAGATTATTTCACAACCTTTTAATTGTAGTATTCTAGTTGACTCAAAGAAAGTCAGGTCCATACATATAACCAACCCGATACGTCCAATGTCCGTGTCAAACACTTTAAAGCCTTCATCACCATTTTTTGCCCACAGCGGCTCCGCCGCATAGGGATGAACTTTTCTATAACTTCCGATAAACCCTTTAGGGCCTGTCAATACGGCAGAATTATAGCAAATACCGGTTTTTTCATCCACCTCGGGCAAACCAATGGTTATATATACGTTTAACTCCCTTGCTAAATCATTCATTAACTGAGTAGTTGGTCCTGGAATTGGTTCTGCGTTGGTTTTATTTCCTCAATATTGTTCCATATATAACCAGTTGTTGCCATTTCAGGCGCAACAATGAGACGGGCACCTTTTTGGGCTGATTTTCGAATCAGACTTTCAATCTCCTTTAGGTTCCTTTCCTTATTTTTAAATTCCGGTTCAAACTGAATAGCTGATACCGTTAAACTCATTTACACTCTTCCTTTCTTAATATATAATCAAGGATAATACCATAACTGGTTATTTGCTATAGTATTTGACCTTTTAATATATTTCTCAAATTATATTAAGATTATCTTTCATTAACTCATTAATAGAAGATTCTTTACATAGATATTGATTAAGTCCGTATAATTGTGTAAAAGGATAGTGAGCCACAGACTCATTTCCTCGGTTATAATATAGGTGTGAAC
>JAAZDH010000022.1 GCA_012512865.1 Clostridiaceae bacterium
AGTATAGATTGAAACATAAAAAGAAGTATATAAAATGCTTGGAATACTTGCATGTATTTAGAATTATTTAGAATATGTTTAGAACATGTTTAGAACAAAAACCATGCGATTTTTTAAAATTAATTTGAATTTTATATAAAGTTTTGCTAATATTTATTTAATAGTTTTTGCTAATTTTTATTTAATAGTTTAATATTTAAATAATAGTTATTAATTAAAATAATAAGAATGTTAATTATTAGACAAAATATGAATAAAGCCGGGAGGATAATTATATTTTTACCCCTCTCCTCCCGGTTTTAAACAAGCGGGAACCGTGAATAACAAGGCCCTTATTCACGGTTCCAATCCCATTAATATTTGAAGTTATCGCTGGTCCCAACGGACTTGTTAGCTTCGTCGAGAACCTTTTGTGCACCTATTGCTTTCATTGTTGCCCTGTATGTGGAAATAGCTTCTTCAATGGTTTTGTTCCCGGTAACTGCGTCAAATAAGCATTCTTTTACCGCCTTGGATATATCTGCGCTTATTGCCGAGTATGTTTCCGAAATCGGGGCATCATACCTGAAAGGTTGTTCATACAGCAAGCCCTTGCTTAAACCATCTTCGAATACTTTCATCTTCCTGTCAAGCTTGAACTTGTAATCTTCAATAAGAGCAGGATCATCCCCGGTTACTATGATATAGTTGTTTGACGTATACCACGGGAAGTCTCCTATTAAGCCAGGTGACGCATATCCTCCGCCAACCGCGGATTCGGGATCGACTTTCCTCTTGATGGTCTTGTTTGCCAAATCGTATTCGTTATACCTGTCTGTCCCGTACCTGAACCACCAGTAGGCTTCCTCGTTGTCAAGCAAATTGACGTACCAGTGTACCGTTTCTTTCGGTTGTTTCGTGTTCTTGAGCAGGATAAACGGTGTTCCGTTTGCAGCATACTGGTTTACATTTTTTGTCTTGGGGCCGGTTATAGCAGGAATTTCTATAATCGCGGCATCAGGATGAATCTGCCTGATGGTATTTTCGGCAGAATAGCCGTTGTTCCACCAGTAGAACCAGCTTCCAGCAATACCATTGTAAAATTTTTCCCTCATCTTTGCACCGGTATTCACGAATACTTCAGGATCGAGATATCCGTTTAGGTACAAATCTTTCAAGTACGCAAGGGCATTTGGCATTTCCGGATGGAACATATTATCAACCCATGCCATCTTTTCCATGTCAAAGGTGATTGTGCCGCCGCCTACGTTGTCAAGCCTGCACCCATGGGCATAGAAAATGTCTTGTAGGTTCCATGTCCCTGAAGATACCAATCCAAATGTATTCTTCTGGCCATCGCCATCAGGGTCGTTCTCGGTAAATGCCTTGGCCATTACATACAAGTCCTCCAGGGTTTCTGGTACCGGCAGACCCAGGTTGTCAAGCCAATCCTTCCTTATTGCACGATCAAAGAAGTTGAAAGCAAAACCATGAGCCACTGCCCATGTTTGATTGTCGTCAGGCAACTTGTAAAGCTCAGTCAAGGTTGGATATTCCTTCTGCCATTTCTTCCATACCTCGTTGTCCGCTAACAGGTCGTCCAGCGGCAGTATAACCCCGTCATCCCTTTTCTTGACCACGTTTGATGCAGGTCCGTAAATGTTAACAAGGCCGGTGATTTCACCTGCAGTAATAGCAAGGTTGACTTTTTCCATGTACTCGTTCTTTGGATAGTAATTAACTTTGAGATTAATGCCGAACTTTTTGCTAAACTCTTCCATGAATTCCTTCTTCAGGTCCGGGTTGTCGGACACGTCCCCGAAGTACATCTCCCTCGTGATTTCCAGAACGTCGGGCTTTGCAACCCCGCCAGCCGGTTCTGCAGGAGCGGTTGTCTGTTGTCCCCCGGAGGTAGGAGTAGCAGTTGCTGTTTGCCCGGGACTTGTTGTGCCTGGAGTACCCTTATCTCCACTTTCCTTGGGTGTGCAGCCACCGAACAGGGCTACCACGAAAAGCACGCTAACTACAATTGCAATCACCTTGCATAACTTTGTGCTTTTGCTTAGCATGAATTTACGCCTCCTTTTAATTTTATATTTTTATAGACTTGCAAGTATTCTATAATATGGCATCTTGGATAAATGGCATTTACTGATGCCGGCCTTGTAGCATCTTGAAAAATGCCTTGTTATACAAGATACCGCATTATGCTCGCACCTTTGTTCTTTCCACTTTAAATTAACATTTAACTTTTTTACCGTTATCAGCCTTTTATTGAACCTACCATCAGACCTTTTGTGAAATATTTCTGTAAGTAAGGGTATGCAATTATTATAGGTATCATTGACAAGATAATCATTGCGCAGCCTAACCCCTCGTTATTCAAGTACTGTATTAAGAGTTCCTCCTGCCCCGCCAGATTCTGCATATCGCTTCTTCTATCTTCCTGAACAGAAATTATTTGCCTTAGCTTAACAGTGAAAGGATACTTCTCAGGCGAGTTTATATATATAACGGCAGTCATGTACGTGTTCCAGTATGAGACGCCCTCGAAAAGGGCAATAGCTGCAATTACAGGCTTGGAAAGCGGCAAGATTATGCTCAAAAACACCTTGAACTCCTGGGCCCCGTCTATTCTCGCCGATTCAGGAAGGCTTGCGGGTATTGAGTTGTAATAATTTCTTATCAGGAACATGTTCCACGCCGAGATCAAACCTGATATTATCAATATCCTATAAGTGTCAATCAAGCCAAGAGCTTTATTCAAGAGGTAGGACGGTATCAGCCCGCCGCCAAACAACATCGGTATGATTAGCATCCATATGAAGAAGTCGTGCCCGGGTAAATCCTTTTTAGCAAGTGTATACGCACCCATTGCCTGCAGGAATACTGCCAACCCCGTGCCAACCATGGTTATGAACATCGAGTTTAAAAACGGCCGGTATATACCCTTGTCAGTCAAAATCAATCTATAGTAAAATGTTGAAAACTTCCTTGGTATAAGTAATGTTGACAACCCGGTGGCCATCGCGTCAAAGGACCTTGACAGTACAAATAATACCGGTATCAACATCGCTAAAGCTATAAACGTAAAGAACGCTATGTTAAATACCCCGAAAATTTTTTGCTGTCTTGACGGTTTCATTTTTTGCACCTCTCAAACTAAATTCAAACTCAAACTCCGGCTTGCTTATCCAAACTTTCTCAAAAAAACTTGAAGAATACATCCTTACCTGCCTAGAACAGTATTCCCCTACCGTCTTCCGTTACTTTCTTGCTAAAGTAGTTGGCCAACAGGGTGAAAAACAAGCCAACCGTTGACTTGAACAATCCCATTGCTGTTGACACTGAATACCTTGCCTGTACCAATCCAACCTTGTAAATGTACGTATCCAGCACTTCCGTCGTCTTTATGTTCGCAGAGTTCTGAAAAACATACAGGGGCTCAAACAAGTTGAGTATACCTCGGAAGGAGAGTACGAATAACACCAGTATAGTAGGCTTAAGCCCAGGCAGTGTTATATACCATATCTGCCTTAACCTTCCTGCACCATCAAGTACGGCTGATTCATACATCTCAGGGTCAATTGCTGCTAATGCCGCAAGGTATATAATAGATGAATACCCTATGCCCTTCCACTCTGAAATAACCTGGAAAGTCAAGGGAAAGGTGCGAAACTCGGCTACGTAGAAGTATGGTTCAAGTCCTATTGCATGCCTGAGGGCATTTATAAACCCGGCGCTGGGTGACAGCAAGGTAATCCATATACCGGAAACAATAACCCAGGATAGGAAGTGGGGCAGTGTTGAAATCGTCTGGACGGTTTTCTTGAATTTCTGCTGCCTCAACTCATTCAGCAATATCGCAAAAATGATCGGTGCCGGGAAACCAATTAAATACCTAAGTCCTATGTAAATCCACGTGTTAGCAAATGCTTTCCAGAAAAACGGCAAGCTAAAAATAAACTCAAAATTTTCCAGGCCTACCCACCTTTTAAATCCGCCGGTCCTGAAATCTGCAAATGCCAGGGCGATACCCGGCATGGGAACATAAGCCCAGATAATATAGTATATTACTACCGGCAAAAACATCAGGTAAAGCATTATATTAGCGCTGGTGAAAATTCTCCGTTTTTTCTTCTTACTTGTTTTAATATCGCTGGCAATACCAGTTTTTGTTGCAATCTCCATAATTTCGCCTTCCCATCACTTTTTCTTTTTGATTTAATATTATCATTTAGTGTCGCCTTACTTAATGCTGCTTTACTTAGTACTGCTTCACTTATTGATGCTTTTTTGTGAACGTATTCCTTTCACGTAAATCCGGCCTGGGTTGAACCTTGCACCAAACTTGAACAACATGCTACACAGTTACGGCATCATTACACGCATTTAAATTCTATTTTTCTGCCTAATGTTGATTCTTAATTTGCATGCACGTTCTTTTATGCTGCATTACCGCGCATAACATGAATTACTTTAACCATTGCTAGCGTGCTTGAACTTTTGAAGTTACGAAATATTTTTCTGTAATAATAAAGTAACATAGACATAATTGATAGGCAATATGAATAATTTAATATTTACCGGGTTTTTTTAACAATTTTGATTATTTTAAGCGAACTTGCTTAACGGCAATGCAAAGGCAAGGAGATGGTTCCCGGGAGGAACAATACCCTTGCCTTCTTGCCTTTTACTCGTCTTTTTCGTATCTTTTTTACAATGTTTTTCTCCTGTCCCGGACAGGTTTTTCCACCCTTTTCCTGTTTTACACGGACTTTTTCACCTTTTTTCCAACTTTTTTCATCTTGACCCCGGGGCATATTTTACCGCATATATATTGCCGGTAGTACGGCGATTGGAATAACAGGTACCAGCATACAATGGGTCTGAAAAGCTTAACAAAAAATGCCCTTTTGCCGAAAACTGCGGCTTGTTCCCTGAGAAAATCATCGTAGGTATGCTTCTGGTACCTAAGGATTCTTTCACTTTCCTTCGTGTCCATCCAGTCCGTGTGATAGCTCTTTTTCCCAAAAGCTTCCTTGGGCAGCATCCCTATACCAAGCATATCGAGGGCTTTTTCCATGAATTCCGCCTGGTACATCCAGCATTTCTCCCCGCCGCCTATGAGCAGTATTTTGCCCCATATTTCATCCGACTCGACTGCATTCGCAAGGGCGCATCCTATATCGCCGGGATGGATAAATTCAATCCTGTCCGTCAAGGGGACTTCGTACATTATCGGGTCAACCCTTTTCCAATCAATGGACGGCGCTGCTGCAAACCTCAATATGGACCATTGTATCCCTGATTTCATTACAAGTTTTTCGCACTCTATTTTTTGATTGCCATAATTGTCCACGGGGTTTAATATGTCCGTAACCTTGCGTGGCGGTGCTAAATGCTGGGAATCTCCATACACGGCTATTGTAGAGGTAAATATTAATCTTGGCGGGTTTTTTTGCGCCTTGATGACATCTACTACTTTTGCAGTCCCTTCCACGTTTATTTTATGCGCAAGTTTCGGGTTCTTCTCGCTGGCAGGCGGGATAATGAAGGCCAGGTGTATTACGACATCCTGCCCGTTAATTGCCGTCTCAAGGTTTTCTCCTGTCACCAGGTTCCCCCATATCGTTTTTACCTTGCCTTGCAGCTTTTTTGCCTCTTTTTCGTTTTTTCCCGTTTTCAGTTCATAGCATGTAACGTTATGCCTTTTTTTAACAATTCGGAAATGGTATACTTGCCTATGTTCCCAAATGCTCCTGTTATCAATACATTCATCCTTTTTAATCTCCTCTCTTTTACATTTCACTTCTCCACTCTCCTTCACCAATCTCACTCTCTCATTCTCCAGATATCTCACTTTCATATTCTCCAGCTATCTCACTATACTAACTCTCCTGGTATTTCACTATTCCGCTGTCTCACTCTCTTGCCATCTCATTATCTTACCGTCTCATTATCTCACTATTTAATTCTCCCATTCCCTTTATTTTTACCCAAGATTCTTTTTCCCCAATCTCCTTTTTTGTTTTTGCTTTGCTATTTCTTATTATATTGTTTTTTTATTATTATTTACTTGTAATTATTCCCTCCCGGTTCTCTCCTGCTTTGCTTTTTCTTTTGCTGCCGCCCTTTTCATTGCACTTTTCATTGTCTTCTCTTCCGCCGGTATTTCCCTGGTATTTCTCTTACAGTTTTCTTCTTTTATTTTTCTTGCTCACTTGTTAATTTTAACTAATTTTATTATATTATACTAGTTATACAATTATATTACATGATTATTACGATATAATCACACGAACTATATAACAAACATAATCCCGGTTATGCAATTATTGCTGTACGGTCTCCGCCCCATCCCTGAACTGGCTCATGTAAAGGTTGTAATAGAACCCTCCCTTTTCCAGCAGCTTTTCGTGGGTTCCCCTTTCCACTATTTCCCCGTTGTTTATTACCAGTATTTCATCCGCGGACCTTATGGTGCTCAGGCGATGGGCTATTACAAAGCTTGTACGCCCCTCCATAAGGGTAAGCATGGCTTCCTGAATTTTCATTTCCGTCATGGTGTCAACACTGCTTGTAGCTTCATCCAGTATAAGTATGGCAGGGTCTGCCAGTATGGCCCTTGCTATCGTAATCATCTGCCTTTGCCCCTGGCTTAGATTGGAACCTCCCTCGGTAATCATCGTATCATATCCATCCGGGAGCCTGTGTATAAAGTAGTGGGCATTGGCCAGGCGGGCGGCTTCCTCCACTTCTTCGTCGGTAGCGTCAAGCTTCCCGTACCTTATATTTTCTCTTACGGTGTCCAAAAACAGGTAGGTATCCTGGAGCACCATGCCCAGGGTCCTCCTCAAATCATCCGTTTTTATTTTTCTTATGTCCGTTCCGTCTATCAATATGCTTCCATTATCTACATCGTAAAAACGCATCAACAAGTTTACTATTGTTGTTTTTCCCGCACCGGTGGGCCCTACAAGGGCAATGGTCTGGCCTGGGTATGCTTTCAGATTTATGTTTTTCAAAACGGGGACGTCTTTTTCATATGCAAAAGATACATTATCAAAAACAACCTCCCCTTTAGTATCCTTGGCTGCAATGCTGATTGCCCCGGGAGCATCCTTGATTTCAGGCGTTTCGTCCATGATTTCGAAGACCCTTTCCGCTCCTGCAAGGGCGGCCTGTATCATGTTGAACTGGTTGGCAATATCATTGATAGGCCTGGAAAAGTGCTTTGAATAATTAATAAAGCTTGCAATCGTACCCACCGTTATTGCCCCTCTTATGACAATCCAACCTCCCGCACTTGCCACAAGGGCAAATGAAAGCTGGTTCAGCACATTCATGAGGGGTGGAACTATCCCAGAATATATCTGTGCTTTTATGCCTGCTTCCCTGAGCCTTACGTTTATATCCCCGAATTCCTTTATTGATTTTTCCTCCCTGCTGAAAGCTTTCACAACCCTCTGCCCTGATGCTGTCTCCTCGATATACCCGTTAATCATCCCAAGCTCCTGCTGCTGGGTCACGAATAATTTACGGGTCTTGTCCGATATTTTCCATGTCAGGAACATTCCAAGGGGTATGGGCACAAGGCTGATAATGGTTAGAACAGGGCTTAGCACCATCATCATTACAAAGGCTCCAACCACCGTTATTAAACTTGTTACCATGTGCATGGCGCTTTGCATAAGGGTATTGCTGATATTTTCTATGTCGTTGGCAAGCCTGCTCATCAATTCTCCATGGGTGTACCTGTCAAAAAAGCTGACCGAAAGGGTCTGAAGTTTTTCAAACAAGTCTTTTCTTAGTTCTTTCACGGTGTTCTGCGATATATCCGCCATGATGAATGACTGGAGCCAGGTCATGAAGGCGCTCAACCCGTAAAATGCCACCATTATGCCCGCAATAATAGCCAATCTTTCAAAATTCACGTTTCCCATGCCGTCTTTCATCGTGTCGATAGCCATGCCCAGGAGATATGGCCCTGCAAGGCTTGCCAGGGAACTTGCCAGTCCCATTATCACAACAATGAGCAGCTTCCCCATTCTATTCTCGAGGTACTTCAACAGCCTCAATGAGGTTCCCCTTGCGTCCCTGGCCCTGACTTTCGGCCCCATCATCATGGATCTCGGGCCCCCGCCGGGCCTGAACCCGGCACCTTTCCTTCCCTGTTGCATCCCGGCCTGGCCATACTGGTAACCCGGCATTGCGCCCTGCCTTGCACCTTGCCCTGCACCCTGGCCTCCACCTTGTCCAGTGCCTTGCCTTGTATCCTGGCTTATACCTTGCCATGTACCCTGACCCGTACCTTCTCCTGTGCCTTGTATTATACCTTGCCCCTTATCACGGCTTAAATCATTATTATCCTGTTTAGCCATGGAACACCATCCTTCCTCCCAGTTGTGAATGGTAAATATCCTGGTATATCCTGCATCGCGGCAGGAGTTCTTCGTGGGTGCCCATGTCCGCAATCCTGCCATCAGCCAGGACCAGGATTTTATCGGCATTCATGACAGTGCTTATGCGCTGGGCTATTATGAAACATGTAGCATTTTTCACAACATTTTTCATTGCATGCCTGATTCTCAACTCGGTTTCCATGTCAACCGCACTTGTGCTGTCATCGAATATCAATACTGCAGGTTTTTTCAGCAAGGTCCTTGCAATTGATATCCTTTGCTTCTGGCCTCCTGAAACGTTGACCCCTCTCTGGCCTAAAACCGTGTTGTACCCGTCCGGGAATTCCATGATAAAATTGTGGGCCTGGGCGATTTTGGCAACTTCCATGATTTCTTCGTCTGTTGCGTCTTCCGAACCCCATCGTATATTATCGGCTATGGTCCCGGTAAAAAGGATGGTATCCTGGAGCACTATACCAATATTCTTTCTTAGTTCCACGATATCCATTTCCCTTATATCAATGCCGTCAAGCAAAATCCTGCCTTCCGTCACCTCGTAAAACCTGGGAATCAAGTTGACAAGCGTGGACTTGCCCGAACCGGTAGGGCCTACTATGGCCACGGTTTCGCCCGGCATTGCCGTAAAGCTGATATTTTTCAATATGGCATCTCCTTTTGCCCACTTATACCTGAATGATACGTTTTCGAAATCTACGCGTCCTTTTATCACAGGTCCTGTTTTTATTACCGCCAGGGACGCTTCTGCTTTGCCGCGGTAATCCTCGTTTTGCCCTTCCTCGCCCGGTATTTTCTCTTCAATTTCGCTTTCCACGTTGAGCACCTCCACTATCCTGTCCGCAGACGCCTTGGCCCTTGAAATCATATTAAATATGAAAGCCAGCATCATCAAAGAAAACAGTATCTGCGTTATATACGTGATATACGCCATGACTTCCCCCACCAGCATGTTGCCCCTGTTTACGTTTATCCCGCCGAACCACAGGATGGCAATAATAGTTCCATTCATGATAAGCATCATCGCCGGCATGTTCAATCCCATGATACGGGCTGCCTTTATGGTAATCCTTGCGAGCATTTCATTGACAGAGGCAAACCTTTTGTTTTCATAGTCCGAACGGACAAAGGCTTTCACAACCCTTACCCCGGACAGGTTTTCCTGCATGACGGTGTTTACCTTGTCCAGCCTTTCCTGCACCTTGGCAAAGAGGGGAAACCCTTTTCTTACGATGAGGGTGACGGTTAAAAAGAGCAAGGGCATTGTTACCAGGAGAATCAACGACAACCTGTAATTCAAGGACAACGCCATTACAATTCCCCCGATGCAAAGAAGGGGTGCCCTTACCAGCATTCGCAGCGCAAAAAGAACCACCTGCTGTATCTGGACCACGTCATTGGTAAGCCTCGTTACAAGGGATGCAGTCCTGAACTTATCCAATTCGTCAAAAGAAAGCGATTGGACTTTTTTAAAGAGGTCAAGCCTTAAGTCCGCCCCGAAACCCTGGGAGGCCTTGCTGGAAAAATAAGTTGCCCCTATTCCTCCCCCGACGCCTATAATGGTAAGGACAATCATTATCAACCCTGTTCTGATAATAAACGGTACATCACCGTTTGCTATGCCGAAATCTACTATGGAAGCCATGTATTTCGGCTGTACCAGCTGCATGAATACTTCGAGCGCCATCATTACAGGTGCCAGGACTGCTGTTTTCCAGTATGGTTTTAAGTATTTTGCCAGTTTCTTAATAATAGTAATCACTCCTTGATAATCATATACTCTTCAAAAATTACTGCATCAGCTTTATTTTATCTCTTGTTTTAGCTGTATCTCCAGTTCCTGCTATATCTTCCGTATCTCCTCGTACTTTATCACGGTTTCTGCTGCTTAATCATCCGTTCTTTCATCGCCTGCCTTGCTTGCATTGCTCGCACCGGCACTTGCCTCGTCACACTGCAGCACGCCGGCAAGATTATCCCTCATTTGGGTTAAAAAGCGCCTTAACAAAATTTTTTCCTCCCCGGAGAATCCATGAAAACATTCTTCATCCAGGCTTTTAAACTTCTCCTTTATTTTTTTTATCCTGTCCCTGCCGGTTTCCGCCAGGTAAACCCTGGATACCCTGAGGTCCCTGGCATCGGTCTTCCGGTATATCAGCCCGTTTTTCTCCATCCGCTTCAGCATTACCGTAACCGTTGCACCTTTCAGCTTGAGTCTTTCGGCGATTTCCTTCTGGCTGATTCCATCATTATGTTCAAGCATGAATAATACAGCCGGCTGCCCGGGATGCACCCCCAGGGAATTTAGAAGCATATGAGACCTGTAGTGATGCAGGCGCATTAGCTGCCTGAATATGAAATGGAGGGAATCTTCCTTGTTTTCATCCTCGGCACAATTTGCGCAACTTGCTTCATTAATGCATTTTGCTTTCATGAAACCTGCTTTGTCGCAATTCTCCTTGATTTTACCCACGCTCCCTTCACCCGTATAATATGACGGGCATGTTAATATGTTCCAGGAACAGACAAGCTATTTTATGGTTATGCTAACTTGTTCCATGTCCATGGCAACTTGTTTTTTGGCTATGTTATAGCCATGCTGTAACCATGCTAACCTGCCTTGATATATAGCCATGTTAATTTGTTAGCCGGCTAAGTACATGAAAATATTACCACGTTCATACCCCGGTGTCAAGAAAAATCAACACGAAAAATCAATTATTTTGAAATTTAACTTTATATATGTAATTTGAAAACGTGATGTATTTACATGTATTTCTACATTAATATAATCACGTTTTACACGGTACATTACATAAAATATATTAGTGTTATTTATTACATGTATTGGCGTAACAAGCCGGAGCAACAAGTTACAAGAGGTTAATGTAAGAAAGTTTGCATAAGAAGCTGGTGCAACAGGTTAGTTCATATATTAATGCAATAGGTTGGTTAAGCATATTAGTGCAATATGTTGGAATGTTGGAGCAATGAACAGGTGCAATAAACTGATAAAACAAAAGCAAGGAGGTAGTTTTTACATGAATTTCACATACCCGTACATTTATCCTTATATGCCAATTTACCGGAAGGATAATACTTTTAATTATTTTAATGCTTTCGCCGAGATAAAGGGCGGGCCGCTGGCCCCGGACATTTACGGTTTTGTCAAATTCAGGGATGTTCCGGGCGGAGTGGAAGTTTATGCCGAGGTATGGGGGCTTCCTCCGTACAAGCCTGCCAAGAAGGGAAATCCTCCCGTCGGGCCCCATGGTTTCCATATCCACCAGTTTGGCAGCTGCGAACCAGGAAGCCCGTCCGACCCGTTTAAAGCGGCCGGGGAGCATTGGAATCCCACGGACCAACCCCATGGGAACCATGCCGGGGACTTTCCCGTCCTGTTTTCAAATAACGGCTATGCCAGGATGTGTTTTTTTACAAATAAGTTTAAATCCAGCGATGTAATAGGCAAATCCGTGATAATACATGAAAGTCCTGATGACTACAGGACCCAGCCTGCAGGGGCGGCAGGCAGGCGCCTGGCTTGCGGGGTCATCAGGCCATGTACCGGCAATATATACTAATTTAACGTACACTAATTCAATGTATATTAATACACTGTATAGTTGTTAATGCACAATTAACTCACAATCAGTGAGTATTTTTATGCTTTTTTAGTTCTTCCTGGAAAGCACTAGCCCGTGCCGTGTGCAAGTATACATGTTATCCTTCATCCTTCGCTAAAACGGGTTTTCCCCGGGGTATGGGAAGCCTTCAGGCCTGTTGAAGTCAATTTCTTCGACGCCCAGCATTTTCACCGCTTCAAACAGTACCTTTCCTGCATGTTTGAAGGCCACTGCCGTATGATGGGGATACCTTTTTTCAATTAGTACGTACCTATAAAATCTTCCCATTTCTTTTATTGCAAATATGCCTATACCCCCGAAGGACCTTGGATCCACGTCTATGATATCACCCTGGGCGACATAGCTCCTAAGCTTGCAATCCGCGGTTCCCTGCAGCCTGAATATTGTTGTTTCTCCGGGCCTTATCGTTCCCTCAATCGTTCCCCTTGTTAAGTCCGGTTCCTTGCCCGGTTCCAGCAGCCTGTGCATGATCAGTTGGTATTTCATTTCCGCGTCCTTCAAACAGCATGCAGGGGTATTCCCGCAGTGGAATCCCATGAACAAGTCGGTATTCTTGTATCCTGCAAATTCGTCCCTGTTGCTTTCATACATGTCCCTTGGAACCGTATTATTTATATCAAGCAACGTGGGCGGCATGGAAGTTGCACATGCGATTATGTATTCGCTCAATGCCCCGTAAATATCCACTTCGCAGGATATCGGCATACCCCTGGAAGCAAACCTGGAATTTACGTAGCACGGCACGAATCCAAACAGGGGTTCGAAAGCGGGCCAGCACTTGTTTGCGAATATCGCGTACCGGGATGCGCCGGTATTTGCCTCCGCCCAATCTTCCAGGGTAAGTTCAAACTGGGCAAGCCTTTCCAGGACTGACGGGTAATTGTTGCCATTGCCCAACTCCCTGGCCATATCTGCCACGACTCCCGGAATCCTGGGATCGTTCTTGTGCTTATTATATGACTCGAAGAGGTCCAGCTCGGAATTTTCCATTATTTCAACGCCCAGGTCAAACAGCGGTTTTATCGGGGCATTGCAAGCAAAGAAATCCTGGGGTCTTGGCCCGAAAGTAAATATTTTCAGGCTTGAAATTCCAAGGATAACCCTTGCAATATCCTCAAATACCGGTATCATGCCTGCTATCTCTTCGGCAGTTCCGACAGGATACGCGGGTATGTATGGCCTTAGCTTTCTAAGCCCAATGTTGTAGGAGGCATTCAGCAACCCGCAGTAAGCATCGCCGCGCCCGCCTATGAGGTCGTCTCCCGTTTCCTCCGCGGCTGCAACAAACATCACCGGGCTCCCGAATTTTTGAGCCAACAATGTTTCCGGGCCTTCCGGGCCGAAATTGCCCAGGTAGACAACCAGGGCATTGACATTGGCAGTCTTAAGCTCATCAAGTGCTTTCAGCACATCTTTTTCATTTTCAACGGTGACATTTACCTCGTGGATTGCAATCCCCTTTTCCCTGCAGGCTTGCACAACCGCACTCCTTCTTCTTTCACTCAGGGTTTTCGGAAAACAATCCCTGCTCAACGCAACAATTCCCATTTTAACATCCGGTATGTTTAACACGTAGACAGCCCCCTTTTAAAATGTAGTTTAAGTATGGTATTACAAGTTTTATAATGTATTGCTTAATCATGCATATGAATTATATCTGCTGAATTATACCTGCACATATAAATTGTATCTTTATATGTGAATTATATCTGTACATATAAATTTTATCTGTACACACAAATTATACTATTTAAATGCACACGAGTACAAGCAATAAAATCAATGATGGGTGTATTAAATTAATTTGAAGAAAATTTGGGCAAGGACGATTTCCTTAGGCTAATATGGAGGAGGTGAGACGACTTCCTCGGCTAATATGGTCGCTTCGGCTACGTATTGTAATG
>JAAZDH010000171.1 GCA_012512865.1 Clostridiaceae bacterium
CACTTATATAGCTTCATTTTATTCATTTTACTCATTTTGCCATGCTTCTGCTTGATTTTAGGGCTTCTCTATACGTAATGGTTGAATTTGAACGTTTTTGCGGGGTTTTGCGGTAGGTATTATTTTCGTCATCCGTTTTTTCATCATTTGGCTTTGAACTTTTCACCGCGGGTTTTGAAAAAGCATTTTCCAAGTTTTCCAATTCAAAATCAAACATGCGGGTTTTTCTTTTACTAATCGAAAAAGGATTAGGATATTTTTTTGTAAGTTCGAGCAGCTCCCTGTAAGTCATGATTCAAACCTCCTTTTAATTTTAGATTTAATATAATTACAAAATAAAACAAGTATGAAATAAAGCACGCTCAAAATAAAACAAGCTCAAAAAAATACTTGCAAAACAACTTGCTTGTTACTGCTGCACTGGCTTGTATTTCGACCATGGTTTATAACACTGCGTTTATACTCCTGGTATATATTCCTGGTATATTATATTAAACTACCTGGAAATTGTTGAATTTATGTAAACAAAAATTTGGGAGGTTTATTGCAGCTTGTTAAGGGTGGTTATTCTTCCACCCTTATTTCATAAGTAATGGGAGCGGCTTTTTTCAGCATGGCACCGACACTGCAATATTTTTCCTGGGACAGGGAAACCGCTTTTTCAAGGTTTGACATGGGAAGATTCTTGCCTTTAAACGTGTATATCACGTGGATCCGGTTATATACACTGGGAACTTCATCGGTATCTTCCGCTTCTACTTCAATGTTCAAATCTTCAAATTCCACCCTCATTTTTTTAAGTATGGAAACAACATCAATTCCCGTACAACCTATCAATCCTGCCAACAAAAGCGCTTTTGGCCTTGGCCCCAGATTATTGCCTCCGATTTTTTCAGGCGCATCAGTAATGATGGTATGGCCGTCAAGATTGATTTCAAAAGCCATTGAACCTTTCAAAGTACCTTTTATCTTGTTCATGCTCATCCTGAAGCCTCCTTTCGAAATTCTTGACATCTCTTTAATATTATTACCTTGATATTATTTTACCTTACGGAACTAAAATAAAACAAGGTTATGGAATTATTTCTTAAATATGAATCTTGGTCATTTTCAAGCTGCTTAAAATATCATATAATATATAAATAAAAAAAAGCTAATAAACAGGCATGAGACACAATATAGGCTATGTCAAATATTGGCATACCATAAAGCAAATTTTATATTTAATTATTATCTTAAAATTTTAAAATAACAATGCATGGATGCATGCGTGAATGTGTATATGAATGTACATGTGAATGGTTGTAAATTCGTTCACCAAGACCACCTCCGTAAGCTCTATGCTTGGTATAAATGTACGTATGAATGGTCTTAAATGCGTGAAAACTTGGGAGGGGGGCGTTAAATGTATTTTGAAATTGATACGCCATCACTGATAGTTGATATGAACAAGGTCAAGAGGAATATAAGAAACATGGCTGAATATGCAAGATCATTGCAATGCGGCTTAAGACCTCACATCAAAACCCATAAAATATCCGGGCTTGCAAAACTCCAGCTCGAATACGGGGCCGTGGGGATAACCTGTGCCAAGCTGACTGAAGCGGAAGTTATGGCGGATGAAGGGATAACCGATATATTTGTTGCTTATCCTGTTATTGGGGCGAAGAAGATAAACAGGGCCATAAGCCTTGCAAAAAGGATAAGGCTTATAGTGGGCGTAGACAGCGAGGAGGGAGCCCTGGCATTATCCGAGGCTGCCCAAAGGGAAAAAATAACCCTGGAAGTTAGGATGGAAGTGGATATCGGGCTTAGGCGAACCGGGGTGCCCTGTGAAAAAGCGGTTGCTTTTGGCAGGTGGCTCAATGGATTGCCAGGTATTTCCTTGACAGGAATATATGGATTCAGGGGCTTGATAGGCACAGCCGAAAATTCCGGGAGGCAGGAGGGAGAAATCCTCTGCCGGATTGCAGATAAATTGAGAGCCAAAGGGATTGACATAAGGGATGTCAGCGGGGGTTCCACACCTACGGGGAAATACGTTGCAATGGTAAAAGGAATTACGGAAATAAGGCCTGGCACATATGTATTCAACGATATGATGCAGGTAAAAAGCAATACGGCGTCAATTGATGATTGTGCAGCTTTTGTGTTGGTGACTGTAGTAAGTGTCCCGTATGATGATTATGTTGTTATTGACGGGGGGAGCAAGGCTTTTTCGACGGATGTTCCCTTGAAATCGCCTCCGTATTTCTTTAACGGGTACGGTAGCGTGGTGGCAAAGATAAGCAGCGGCGTGGCATCCCAAAAATGCCCTGGTTATCACTGTACATGGAATGAGAATACGGGCGGCGGTGTAAATGCAGATGAAGACTTGGTTTTCAAGGCACTTTACGAAGAGCATGGCATCATTGAGAGCAGGTCCGGGAAAACAGGTTTAAAGCCGGGAGACAGGCTCTTGATTATACCAAATCATATATGCCCCACGGTTAACCTCTATAACCATGCCTATTTCCTGGAAGAAGGCAATAAGCTCCGGGAAGTAAGTGTTATAGCCAGGGGTAAGTTGTATTAGTTATTTTAAAGGGAGACCGATATAAAAAGGGCCAATGTGCATGGTAAAAGGTAAAGCAAAAGCAAAGAATATGGTTTTGTTTGATATTATTTTACCGGTTATGTTGCTGAATAAATTTCTTCAGTAAGGAGTGAAGCAAAAATGTGTGTTTATGAAAGAATGAAGGAACTCGGAATCAAGCTGCCCAAGCCTCCTGTGCCGATGGGAGTGTATTTTCCCGCAAAACAATTCGGAGAAAAATTTATATATGTTTCAGGGCAAGGACCTGTTGTCAATGGAAATGCTTTATATAAAGGTAAAGTTGGCAAGGAGCTCTCGCTGGAAGACGGGCAAAAGGCGGCATATGCGTGCATGCTTAACATATTGGGCATACTTGAGGAAAAAATCAAGGATCTTAACAAGGTTAAAAGCGTGGTAAAAATCCTGGGATTCGTGGCAAGCGCCGAGGACTTTTTCGACCAGCCAAAGGTGATTAATGCTGCATCACAGCTGCTTGTCGACATATTTGGAGAGGATATCGGCAAGGCCTCAAGGTCGGCTGTTGGGACAAATGTGCTGCCAGGCAATATTCCCGTGGAAATAGAAGCACTTTTTGAAATTGAATAAGTGAAAAGTATATACTTTTTTTAGGATGGAATAAACAATAAAATAAACAGTAATACATTCATATTCAGGTTTATGCCATGGTAGGCTGAAAACAAGCATAAGTACATACAAAGCAGGAGGATCACCCCTCCTGCTAGTAAATTTTAAAGGATTTTGTTATGGTGCGCCCAAAGGGATTCGAACCCCCGGCCTGCGGTTTAGGAAACCGACGCTCTATCCTGCTGAGCTATGGGCGCGCAACTTTTCTTGACAAGTTCAATTATAGACTGCAAGCAGGTATTTGTCAACCACTTTATCAAATGATACAAATAAGGTTATGAAAACTGGGTCAAATTAGATGATAAATGATGAATGTAATATAAAATAATACAAAAAGCCCAAGGGAGGAAATACAAATCACATTGATTTTCCAGCCATTGCTGTTGTATAATTCATACATTGGACTTGGACATGTTGCATTGGATATGTTGCAGCGGAAGGGGTAAAAGATGGGTACTTTTATTTACATTATAACAAGTATAATATTTCCAATTTTCTTTCTTATTGCAGCAGGTTTTGCGATACAGAAAAAATTTAAAATGGATACCAAGACCCTTACAAGGCTAAATTTATACCTGTTTATTCCGGCTGTTTTGTTTTTAAAAATATATGAAACCAAGGTTACATTTGATTTTTTCGCACAGGTTATCGTTTTTGTCATTGTTATACAGGCAGCCATGATTCTCATTGGAAACTTGATTTCAAAAGTGCTTGGTTACAGCAGGAGCGTAAAAAAAGCATTCTGCAACTCCCTTTTATTTTTTAACAGCGGCAACTATGGTTTGCCCCTGGTTGATCTGGTGTTTAACGGGGACCCTGTGGCAGTTGCATCACAAATTTTTGTCATGCTTGTTCAAAACATTACTACCAATACATACGGGGTGTTCCAGGCCAGCTCCGGGAATTCAACCACGAGGACAGCCTTGAAAAACATATTAAAGATGCCTTCCATTTATGTAATTTCTGCCATAATCCTTATCAAATCCCTTGGTATTACTCTCCCTGGACAGGTACTTATACCCCTGGAGTATTTTTCAAGGGGATATATTTCCCTTGCGCTGGTAACCCTTGGAGCACAGCTGGCCGAGATAAAGATAGAGATAAAAGCCCGGGATATCATGGCATCTGCCGTAACAAGGCTTATAATTTCACCATTGCTGGGGTTTTTTCTCTTGCAGGCAATGGGAATAAAGAGCATTCTTGCACAGGCACTTGTCATTGGCGTCTCGACACCTTCGGCCGTAAACTCGGCGCTCATTGCGAAAGAGTTCGACAATGAACCGGAATATGCGTCCCAGGTAGTATTTGTTTCAACAATACTGAGCGCGCTAACTATAACCATTGTAATATACCTTGTGAGAACTTTCCTATAAACTTTTACGTAGTATGAATATTATAGTATGAATACTTGTTTGAGCTAGGTTTGAACTTGGTTTGAATACTTGGTTCGAATACTTGGCTTGAATACCTGGTATGAATGACTCGCGTGAGTACTACTTGCATCGTGTGAGTATTTGGCATTAAAGGTTTATATGAGTGTTCTTGATGTATGTTCTTAATACTTTACCCCTGGATTTGTGCTTTAAAATGTAAAACAGTAATGCATTTTTGCCGATATATGATATGAGATTTTACACCGTAAAGACGGGATGTCTAAGGCCTGTTAATGACATAATACAATAGTGACCTTGTTCAACCATGGTCAGCCGTGGATACAGCAGGGGGATAAGATAACAGGCAAAATCCAGGGCCAGTGGAACCGTCATCCTGTCTTGCTTATATCTTAGCCTAGGGCAAGGAGCGCATTGTTTTATGAATGATTTAGAGAAGAACCTTCATCGGAAAAGAAAATCTGCATATATGCTTGGCATCATATCATTTTTTACCTTTTTTCTTATGCCGCAGGGCAGAATAGGGGCAACCTGGAACAAGCAGCTTTTGCGGGTAACAGTATTATCTCCGTATAGTATAAAACTTGAGTGGGATGATGTCATGGAGGGCGAAAGAGGGTTTAGAATCGAGAGGGCTGTTGATTCGGGGCAATTTGTGTTGAAAGCTGTTGTAAGCAGCAACACCGTATCTTATGTTGATCATGGAGTTTCGCCCGGGCATGTCTATACTTACAGGGTGATGGCAATGGATAAGGATAATAATATAATACCTTACACCGGTGAGGTGTCATTAACGGCAAGCATGATTGTATCCCCCGATTCACTGGAATTAACTTCGCCCCTCCCGGACAGGATGGAGCTGTCATGGACTTATCCTGGATACGAGAGGTATGATACCGTAATTGAGCGAAGGGAAGGCGCCAAGAGTGAATGGGTTTTTGTCGCAAGGGTGCCTGCCGGCATATATAGATACCTGGATACAAACCTTGCTCCCGGGGTACAATATTTTTACAGGATAAAAGCAGCGGCTGGCCCAAGCATTTATTCGAAGAATTATCCAAACGACTACGGGAAAGCTGCATACACGCTCCTTGGAAAGCCAGCCGGGCTGCAAGGACATGCCGTTTCTGATACACAAATATATATAACCTGGGAATATGAAGGGGATGCAACTAATTTCCTGGTTGAAAGAAAAACAAATGACGGGAATTTTACCGTAATAGGTACGGTGCCGGCTGGAAACAGGTGGTTTTATGACAGGGGGCTTGCAAAGGGAAGTTTTTATACATACAGGGTGAAGGCCGTAAAAGGCGGAAGTGAATCGGCTTATTCCAATGAAATAACGATTAATTGTACGTATTTGAACCCCCCGATAGCCATATATGCCAATGCTGTTCATAATCCAATAAACACCATGACCGGCACTACAGGAGCCATTCCCGGTTCAGCAAGTGCAATGCCTGTTACGGTAATAGAGTTGAAATGGGATAATAGCCTTCTTAATCCGGGCGCCCTGGTGGAGATATGGAGAAAGGCTGGGTTTTACGAGGATTGGGAATTGTATGTAACGCTGGAGAGAAATCATAACACGTTTATCGATAATAATGTTGAACAAGGCATGTTATATTCATACAAATTAAGGAGCGTCCTTCCATATAGCAAGGCTTATTCCGTTTTTTCAAATACGGCAAGCATAAGGGTGGATTCTTGTACACCGCCTGGTATGACGGATTACTCGGTTATTGATGAAAACAGCATAATGTTGATGTGGGATTACGCTTATGATAGGGAAACATGGTTCATAATTGAAACAAGGGAAAATGAGGATAATGATTGGAGAGAAATCGCATACCTTCCTCCTAGTACGCGGGTATACAAGGTAGAAAGTTTGCTGCCTGAAAAAGTATATTTTATCCGCGTCAGGGCTTTCAATAATATTTCAATGTTAAGCTCTTACGGTGAGGAAGTAATGGTTGTCACCCGGGTGCCTGAAGCACCTTCCGGGGTTAAAGCCGAAGCCCTCTCGTCAAAGCAGGTTAAGCTTACCTGGAGCGGCAGGCCGATACACGGTATTGCTGGCATAGGTAGTCCCGGTAATACCTGTGATAAAGCGGGCTTTATCGTGGAAAGGAAAGAGGAGGGGCAGGAATTCTTCAAAGTTGTTGCTAAGCTGGATGCTTCGGCGAATTCATATGTTGACAGTGGTTTATTGCCTTCCAGGAGATATACATACAGGGTAAAAGCATATAACAAGGCGGGGGTTAGTGATTATTCGCAGGAAATCCGCGTGATAACGAAGCGGCGGATATTTTTCCAGGACATATCTCCTTTTCACCCGGCAAGGCAAGCCATCGAGGAGCTTGCGGAAAGGGGATTGATTACAGGCAAGACAAGTGAATACTTTGACCCGGAGGGCTTGATTAGCAGGGCTGAATTTACATGCCTTGTTATACGCTCTTTTAAGCTTGACGGCCCCAGGATAGGTTCTTTTAATGATGTTATATACGGGGATGA
>JAAZDH010000172.1 GCA_012512865.1 Clostridiaceae bacterium
GATGAATGGAGCGATGCAGAAGGAAATACCCTGGAACCTTCAAACCCGGGGGCATTCCAGGATGCGATGGAGGAAGCGTTATATGGCCCTCTTGGAGATTTAACGGTTCCATCATCCCAAAGGAATTTTGCCACCAAGGATAATTTGCCCGAATACCCGAAGAAAATCAAGGAATTAAGGGCGGAAGGCGCAAAGCTTGTTACCGTGTTTGGAATAGGCCGGGTATTCCACATAGCTTTCTGGGAACCCCATTTTGTCGCTGAATTTTGCTGCGAAGAGGAATGGAAGAGGCAGGAATACAGGATAGCGGCAAAACTTCATCCCCTTACAACAGAGCAAAATGCCATAACAAGTTTCAAGAGCAGGACAACCTTGGTTCCGTGCTTTGCAAATACCATAGGCCCCGGCTTATTCTTAAAGTCTGACAAGATTATTGGCGGGTGCGACGGTGCCCTGGGGAGAGGCATGATGTGGCAGGGAATGTCGCTGTGGGTGACATTAAGGTATGGCCCTGATATTTGGGTTCCATCGAGTTTTATGCCCACGCTGCCCGGCAAGCTGTTTTTCTTGAAAGAATTGGCGGGCCCGTTGGTACCGGAATGCAACTAGGATGGAATACAGTTTGAATAGTATTAAATATTTGAATAATTTTAAATAAGGGTACAAGTAGTCCAAGAAGTAGTAACAGGTAGAAAATTTTATAAAACATTATTTTCATAGAGGACAAAAAAGATGACGAATAAGCCTGGAAAGAATGCGAAGAAGGACATGACGGAAAGAAAAAGATACTTGGAAACCCTTCTTTTTGGGAATCCTGATAAAATACCATTGCAGCCGGGGTCGCCCAGGGAGTCAACCTTGGCTGAATGGGCTAGGCAGGGTTTGCCGGAGGGAACGAATTATTACGATGTCAAGGAAATCAAGGCAAGCGGGTGCCCTATTATCGATGTGGACTGTGACGGTTACATAGGTGAATTAATACCCTTATGGATTGAGTCGGGGATTAATGTTTGCGACCCGGTTGAAGTTGCCGCTTACAACGATATAGTGGAGTACAGGCGGCTTTATGGCAAAAGCATGGCCTACACTGGAGGAATTGACAAGAGGGCAATTGCAAAGGGCGGGAAGGATATGGTGGATGAAGTCATGAGGGTAGTTCCTCCCTTGCTCAAGGATGGCGGATTCATACCTGGATGCGACCACGGCGTACCTTCGGATATTTCGTGGCCAAATTATGTTGAATATGCCAGGCTGCTTTCAAAACTAACAGGGTGGCTGTAGAGAAGCTGTTCGCAGGGTGTTTCCCGCAGACAGCTTTAATTTACTTATTTTTTCATTTTATCGGAATCCTTTCAACAGCATCCTCATTATATCATTATGGCTACATGATTCAAGAACAATTCTTGTAGCACAAGGCCGCAAGGGATATTCCTTCCATAACCAACTCCCATTTTCAACAAATCTTTCCTGTTACGCTTGTCGATTTACTATTGCTGGTGTAAGCTAGATATGTGAGCTAGATATATAAACTGGGTTTTAGACTGAATATTAATAAGGCAAATACTAAACAAAGAACACTGCAGGTTTAATAACCAGGGGGTTGAGTGGAGCTTGGAAATGACAGATGAAAGACGCAGGAAAAATAAAAAGGCTACCATATATGACATTGCGAAAAAAACAGGCACTTCAACTGCCACGGTTTCAAGGGTATTAAGTAGCAGCGGGTATCCTGTCAAGGAAGAAACCCGCAAAAAAATACTGAAGACTGCCAAAGAACTAAATTATACACCCAACATAATTGGAAGGATGCTTAAGAAAAACGACAGCAGGGACATAGGGGTGATAATTCCAACCATATCCAATCCTTTTTATCCCCAGGTTGTACTGGGAATAGAGATGGAAGCCAGGCAAAAGGGCTATAATATCCTATTGTGCAATTCTTTGCGCGACCCTGCCATTGAAAAAAAGTATATAGAAACATTGTACCAGAAACAGGTTAAAGGGATAATAATATCCTCGGCAGGAGATAATGGTAACGATGAGTTCCTGCAGGAAATGCAATGGATGGGGTTGAGAATTATAACCATAGACCATGATATAAAGGGTATCGGATGTGGCATGGTCGGGTTTGATTATAAGAAAGGGGGGATGATAGCAACAGAGTACTTGATTAGTTGTGGGCACAGGAACATTACCTTTATAACTTCACCACTTACGAGGGCAAGCAGGAGAGACACGATGGAAGGTTACAGGCAGGCCTTAATGAATAATGGCATTGAAGCCAGGGAAGAAAATATCCTGGTTGGCGAAAGGGAGGAAGAATACGAAAGTGCCGCCTATGAGTTTGAAAACGGGAAAATGATGGTAAGAAAAATGTTACAGCTTGACGAAAAGCCAAGCGCCATTTTTGCAGTAAATGACATGACTGCCCTTGGGGCAATCCAGGAACTTGTCAACAGTGGTTTTGATGTGCCCGGGGATATATCTGTTATCGGGTTTGACAACATCGAGGTTTCCTCCATGGTAAACCCACCTCTTACCACCGTTCACCAGCCGGCATTTGAGACGGGAAAACTGGCTTTCGGGATGCTCCTGGAGAGTTTCGAGGATCCCGGGGCTAATGGGGGCGAGGATGGGCATACATGGGGGGATAACAATAAAAACAGGAATATAATACGGAATACAATACTTGAACCTTCCCTTGTGATAAGAAAGTCGGTGGCGGTCATCTAAAACGAAAAAACTATAAAAAGAGGTGATATTAATGTTGGTAAGAAAAATATGGGAAGAAGGAGAAAAAGCGGGGCCGATCAACAAGTTGCTGGTGAAAAGGGAAGAAACGGAAACAATCGCCCTTGGTTATGTGCAGCTCGAAAGCGGCAATTCCACGAAAGTTGATGCGCATGACGACGAGGAGGAAATATATTTCATTCTCAAGGGAAGGGCGATTCTCATGATAGGGGATGAAAAAACGGAAATCGGACCTGGAATGGTTGCATACGTGCCAAGGAACATGAAACATAATATGACGTGTATTTCGGAAGAAAACCTGGAGTACCTATATTTTGCAAACTGGCCGAAGTAATGATTGCAAGAAACAGCACTCGCAAGGAATCGGCAACTGCAGGTAAAAAGCTGCAAGGAAAAGGAAGCAGCTTTTGTAAGGCAAAGCCAGGTCAATTAGCCAGGAGGCAAGCCGGGAGTAAGACAGGAGGTTGAACCCCATGGGGAAAATGATGATTGTTAACGCCAATATAGTAACGCCCTTGAGGATGATCAATAATGGTTACATATTAATCGAAGAAAATAAGATAATAGAAGTGGGAGAGTGCAGCCCCGAAAAATGCCGTGATATGGCAGGTGACGGCGAAAACTGCTGTGAATTAATTGATGCAGGGGGCAAGTTTGCAGCACCGGGTTTTATTGATATACACACCCATGGTGCCGGCGGGCATGATTTCCTTGATTGCACAGCCGAAGCTTACCTTGGGGCGGCGAGGAAACATGCACAGCATGGCGCAACAGCCATACTTCCCACCATTACCACGAGCACTATCGAAGAATTAAAGAAGGCCCTGAAAATTTTTAAAAAGGCGAAAGCAGAGAACCGGGAAGGAGCACAGTTCCTGGGATTGCACCTCGAAGGGCCGTATTTTTCAATGGAACAGAGGGGTGCCCAGGACCCCAGGTACATAAGGAACCCGAAACCCTGGGAATACATGGAGATATTAAGTTGGTCAGATGATATAGCAAGGTGGAGCGCGGCTCCCGAATTGGAAGGGGCGCTTGAATTTGGCAGGTACTTGAAGAAAAGGGGCATCCTGCCCTCTATAGGCCATACGGATGCGGTTTATGAGCAGGCGGTGGAAGCCTTTGAAAACGGTTTTACCCATGTGACACACTTGTACTCGGGGACTTCCATGCTAAGAAGGATCAACGCCTATAGGTATCCTGGCGTCGTGGAGACGGCTTTCTTGATTGACGAAATGACCGTTGAAATAATTGCCGATGGTTCACACCTGCCAGCAAGCCTGCTAAAACTTATATATAAAATAAAAGGTGCTGATCGCATTGCCCTGGTAACGGATTCAATGAGGGCTGCAGGATTGCCCGAAGGTGAAAGTATACTGGGAAGCCTGGAAAATGGCATGAAAGTCATTGTTGAAGACGGGGTTGCCAAGCTACCGGACAGGACGGCTTTTGCAGGCAGCGTTGCAACCACCGACAGGCTGGTGAGAAACATGCTTAACCTGACCGGTGTATCTCTTACTGAAGCGATAAAGATGATTACCTTGACCCCGGCCGCAATTATGGGGGTAAGTGACAGTAAGGGAAGCATAGTCCCTGGAAAAGATGCGGATATTGTCATATTTGACAAGGACATAAACGTCGAAATGACTATTATTCAAGGCAAGGTCATGTATAAGAAAAAAATATAAATATTTTGATTTTTTACCATATTTCTTTTATTTTTTTTATATTTGTTGAATGTTGAAACATGTAGTAATATAATTATGTTTATTAACTAATTATATGTTTTAAATAAATATTTTTAAACATTTATAAAACAAGTCATCTTATAAACAAGGAGGTTTGATTATTTTATGCACGACCAAAAGTACAATCCGTATGAGCAGATGCTTGAGGTAATGGAAAAGTCGGCTAAAATGCTGAACCTGGATACAAGAGATTACGAGGCGCTCAAGTACCCGGAGAGAGAATTGAAAGTGGCCATACCGGTGGAAATGGATGATGGTACGGTTAGGGTTTTTGAAGGTCACAGGGTGCAACACTCAAGCTCGAGGGGACCATGCAAGGGTGGAATAAGATATCATCCCGATGTAGATATTAACGAGGTAAAGGCACTGGCAGCGTTGATGACTTTCAAATGTGCGGTTGTGAACCTGCCTTGCGGCGGAGCAAAAGGAGCTATAAGAGTTGAACCTGCGCAGCTTTCAAAAAATGAGCTTAAAAGGCTTACAAGAAGATATACAGCCATGATCCTCCCTTTAATCGGGCCGGAGAAAGATATACCTGCACCTGACGTAAACACCAATGAAGAAATCATGGGTTGGATTATGGATACTTACAGCATGTTCAAAGGATTTACCGTCCATGGCGTGGTTACAGGCAAACCCGTGGAAATAGGAGGTTCCCTTGGGAGAAGAGAGGCAACTGGAAGAGGGGTAACCTGCATAGTCGAAGAGGTTCTCAAACATGAAGGCATACAAGCAGAAGGTGCCAGGATTGCCATACAAGGAATGGGAAACGTAGGGGGTACTGCTGCAAAGCTTCTTTATAACCGTGGTTGCAAAATTGTTGCGGTTAGCGATGTTTCATGCGGATTGTATTGCGAGTCCGGCCTGGATATTAATGATATTATGCAGTACATAGAATGCAAGAACGGAAGAAGGCTGCTGGAAGGCTATCCGGCAGGGGGTAGCATTAGGCGTATTGGCAACGAGGAACTGTTAACATGTGATGTTGACGTTCTCATACCTGCCGCCCTGGAAAACCAGGTTACTGAAAAAATAGCAAGGCAGGTTAAAGCAAGAATCATCGTAGAGGCAGCAAACGGGCCTACGACTGTTGAAGCCGACAGGATACTGGAAGAAAGGGGAATAATTGTGGTCCCCGATATCCTTGCCAATGCAGGCGGGGTTACGGTATCTTACTTTGAATGGGTACAGAACAACCAGGCTGTTTTATGGAGAGAGGAGATAATCAATTCAAGGCTTGAAGAAATAATGCTCCAGTCTTTCAAGGATGTTATGAAAAAAGCACAAGACTACAATACAACACTTAGAATGGGAGCGTACATACTGGCCATGGAAAGACTCGTAAAGGCTAAGAAAATGAGAGGGATTTTTCCATGATGTTTAAATTACATGTATTTGCCTTTATTTGCACCAGGATACCTGGTATAAACCAGGGATATGTATCCTAGTCCCGGGTATATGGATATATATCCTGATGCCGGGTATGTACAATAATTATTTACAATAATTATGCACAATAAATATATGTAGGATAAAGATAATAAAAGGCTGGATATCCTGGAACCGGATGTGTTTACTTGGCTGGCAACACATCCGGTTCCTGTATTTGTTCCAGGATTCGGATCGAGTATATCATGAAATTTTTATAATCTATATTGCATATGAAATTTATTTACCATACATTGCAAATAATTTAACAGGCAATTGTAAAATATATAATAATAATGTATACATTATACATTAATCTATCGCATTACCATCTTATTAGCATTTCATACACAATACCAATATGTCCATATATAATGATTGCTGCTATATTGTGCCAGTTTGCATCTAAAAGCACAAGGAACTGATTGGGCGGTTTTTTTAAAAATATTGACCATGATATAAATGTTTGCTTTTTAAGACCCTTATAAAAAATATGAAATTTTTTATAGATGTATTGCATATTTA
>JAAZDH010000173.1 GCA_012512865.1 Clostridiaceae bacterium
TAAACACCACGGTTTCGTTGGTGCTTAATAATAAACAGTGCAGAATATCGCCGGAAACAAGAAAAAAGGTCTTGGCAATTGCAAAAAAATATAATTATAACCCTAATTCTTCTGCAAGGGCATTGGTTACAAAGAAGACCTATACGCTAGGTTTAATACTTCCGGATATAAGCAACCCCTTTTTTTCGGAACTGGCAAAGGGGATTGAAAATGAAGCCCAGGAACACAACTATTCTGTTATTTTTTGCAATTCCAACCAGAACCCGCAAAAGGACATAAACAATTTATGCCTTCTTATTGGAAAGCAAGTGGACGGTTTGATTATAACCACTTCGCTTAGCGATAGTGATTCCGAGTACATCCGTCAATTCAACCGCATCGTGTACGAAAGCAAAATCTCGGCCGTTGCAGTAGACAGGCAAATCCCCCAGCATAATTACGATTCTGTTTCCATTGACCACCTGGAAGGCGGCTTCCTGGCTGCCAAGCACCTGCTGGAATTGGGGCACAAGAAGATAGGTTGCATAACCGGTCCCCTGGATTCCGCCACTGCACGTGAAAGATACAATGGTTATGTTAACGCCCTTGAAATGTTTGGTGTTAAAGCTGACCCCAACCTGGTGTACCCGGGCAACTTTCAATTAGATTCAGGTGTTGAAGGGGCAGAATACCTGGTAAGCCAGGGAGTAAGCGCTATCTTTGCATGCAACGACATGATGGCGTTCGGTGCCTACCGCCAGGTACAGGCGATGGGTAAAATTGTCGGCAAGGATATTTCCATAATTGGCTATGACGATATCCCACTGTGCGAACTGCTGGAGTATCCCCTTACAACCATCCACCAACCTATTTCCAAGATGGGCCGGAATGCCTGCCGGTTAATTATTGAATTAATAAAAGAACCCCAGCATAAACGGCAAAATATTAAATTTCTCCCCTCGCTGGTCGTAAGAAAAACCACCTCAAAATATGAAGATAGCTGAGAATACGAAAAGCACCAGCACTATGTACGAATAACATTAAGCTAGCATTATAAACTACACTAATCGGTAAGGATAAACTGTCGAGTTTCAAGGATTACCCAGCACCAACAAGTTACCGGTATTACCCGGCTGCCATTGTTATTTCCCTGTATCTCTTCCTTATTTCCTCGCTGCTTGCGGTTCCCGTCGTGCCTATCTTGGTTATGCTGATATTTGCTGCCATATTAGCAAACGAAGCTGCTTCATGGGCTTCAACCCTGGCCCCGGAGGCAACAGCCAGTGAAAATGCGGAAAGAAACGTATCTCCCGCCCCGCATATATCGATAGGCGGTTTTACCTCGAATGATGGTACGTACGTAGCTTTATCCCCGTCGGCACAAACACATCCCCTTGCTCCCAGGGTTACGCATACCTTTGCATCATTATTGACCGACAAGGCCACTGCGGCGGATACCTGCTCCTCCAATGAAACTTCTAGTTCGCTGTCCTTGCCGTATACGGCCCTCCAGCATTCAACTTCGTTGGGTTTTAACACCACGTTCCGGAAAAGCCCTATCCTGTACCTGCTGTCAACTATGATTCTATGCCCATCTTCCCCAAGTTTGATAAGCTTATTCCTTACCACCGGCGTTATGCATCCGTACATGGACTGGTCGCAAACACAAATGACATCCACTTTTCCTGCCGCCTGTTCCAGGCTGTAGATAACCTTTTCTTCTTCTTCGGAAGAAGGAGGTTGGTAATTTTGAAAATCTATCCTCGGGTCCTCGTATACCACGTCCGAAATTCCTTTTCTCAAGGGCTTGCAATATGCCTCGGTAACCCTCGTGCTGCTAATTACAATCCCACCGGTATCCACGCATTCCTTTCCTGCAAGCAATGCCCTGAGTATATCCCCCCTCCAGTCCTTGCCTATTATGCCGATGACGAACACCTTCTCCGGTTCCAGTGAAGCCATGTTTAAAACCACGTTTCCAGCCGCCCCGGGAGACATCCGCTCCTGCACCACGGGAAGGGGGTAATGGGGCGTTTCCCTTGACAATTCGCTCTTTCTCATGTCCGCAAGCCAGTATACATCCAGGCACAAATCCCCTACCAGGGCCACTTTTACATTCCTAATGCCCGAAAGGATTTTTTCAAGCTTGCATTCGCTTATAATACCGTATTTTTCAAAATTTATCTTTGAACTTGTTTTCCCTATTTCCCCGTTTTCCTCTATTTTCCCGGTTATCTCCATTTCCCGGCTTATCATGTTTTTTACCTCCCGTCTCGATCAGCAGCTACGTGCAATCTGCAATCCTGCATCTGCCCGTATTCTTTAAGTTGCAAGCATCTTCGCAGTTACCGGTAATCCTTAAAACTTCAAGCTATGTATAATCAGGCAATCAACCAGGCAATCCCGCGCCCTTGCAGCTTTTAACATCCCTCACGCTGTTTCCTCGATGCTATTTTTCTCTCGATGCTATTTTGTTTGATGCTATGTTTCCTTGATGCTATTTTTCTACGCTGCAGGATTCCGGCAGCCTGTCAATTAACCTCCTGTAAAGGCTGGGAATCGTCAGCCTGTGGTCGCCGCAAAAATGCCAGCCCTTTCCTCCCCTACTTGTGGGCCTGTTCACTATGTTCTTTCTCGGCCTGTAATAATAGTGGGGGTCGTCATATCCAATGCGCGTCCTGTAGTCCCCCAAATCGACCAGGTCAAAATTTGCCGTGGTTATGTTGAAAGTAGGATACCCAAGGTTTCTCGCTATCGAAAGTGCTTTCAAAAATACTTCCGGCCCTATTACCGCCGAGCCGAAATTCAAGAAAACCCCTCCGTCGAGCCTGGATACCGAGTAACAAAACTTATGGAAATCTATGCCGCTGGTTGCCCCTATTGCCGCAAAATCCACTATAGGATGCTGGTGTATTATGTCAGTGCATAA
>JAAZDH010000174.1 GCA_012512865.1 Clostridiaceae bacterium
AGATGCCAGGATTGAAGATAATTGGGAAACCGAGTTTTTTATCCGCATGACAGTGAAGGATAAACCCGGGGTGCTTGCGAAAATCGCCGGTATTTTTGGAAAACACGAGGTAAGCATTGCCTCGGTTATACAAAAAGGACGTAACGGAGACAGTACTCCTTTAATATTTGTAACCCATAAGGCAAAAGAGCTATCAATGAAAAAAGCGGCAGAAGACATGAAAAATGAGCCGTCCATAGTGAGGGTGGATAATATAATCAGGGTTGAAAGCTGAGCTTGTTTTGATTGCCAGGTATACGGGTCGTTCGTACTGTTCGGGCGTATTTGAGTTGAAAGCTAAGCTTGTTCTGATTGTCAGGCGGTATATGAGCTGGGTTCAGAACGTCATGAGAGTTGAAAGCCGGGCTTGTTTTATTGCCGGGATGTATACTCATGGGTTATTGCAGGATGTGCTGCTCATGGATCATTACACTATGTGCTGCCCATGGGTCTTTGATTGTGCTGATGCCACCCGTAGACCTTTGCGTTGATGTTGACCGTGGCCTTTGCGAGTATATATTGACAAGCGCCAGATAGAGCCTTCCGCATCGGGCAAACCAGGAATCATAGCCTTTGCGCTTGTGTATTGACAAGCACACGGAAGTACTTGAGTTATAACGGGACTTGTGCAACGTGGCTTTTGCGAGTATGTATTGACAAGCACCCGAACAGGAGTTTCAACAAGCTAGAGCAGAAGCATGCGGACCTTTGCGCTGGCGTATTGATGGACGCTTTGCCGGGTGAATTGATAGGCTGGTTGATGGATGAATGATGTATTGGTGCATGAATGCGCAGATGCGTACATTAATTTAAGGATAATTGAATGATAATAGAAAGATAATTAAAGGATAATTGAAGGGTAATTAATGGATGAATGTATAGATGAAAATTTGTACTTATGAACTTATATACTTTAAATTATTGTATACAATATACAATGTAAATATGCTGTAAATGAGCAATTAAAATAAACACAAGAATAATGGAAATATAAATATAGATCCTGACAGAACATCAATTTTGAAAGAAAAAGAGAAGAAACAAGCCAGAGATTTAATAGAAATACGCTTACGCGTGAATATACTCATAGCTTTTGTTTGACTTATGACCAGGTAATAATTATAATAATGTAATAGTTATATAAATAGTTATATATAATTGTATATTTGTCTTGTTTTTGAATATTTGTTTTGAGTTATTTTACCCTATATGTTTGTTTTACTTGTATATTTGCTATATTTATTTGATTTGTACGCTTACAAGGTTTAAAATATAGGAGTAAGGGGTAAAGATGAGGGGAAAAGGGGTAGAGGCGAGATTTAAAGGGCGAAAGCGAAAGAATTAAAGGGTAGAAGCGAAAAAATTAAAGGGTGAAGGCGAGGAATAAAGGGTAAAGGCGAGAATTAAAGGGTAAAGCGAAAGAATAAGTAAAAGAAACATAAGGCAAAGATATAAAGCGAAAATATAAGGCAGTATATGTAAAAAGAAACATAAGGCAAAAAAAACTAGGCGAAAACAGGGGTAAAAGTATAAATGGGGTTATGTGAAGTGATAACTGGAAAAAAGAAATTTCATGGGGGAATTGCAATACCACACTGCAAAAACACGGCACAGTGTGAAACCATAAAGATGGGGGTACCCGAAAAAGTTACAATTCCTATGCTTCAACATGTAGGAGAGCCTTGCAAGGTTCTCGTCAAAAAAGGCGATGAAGTAAAAGTAGGGCAGCTGATAGGCGCTTCAGGTAAATATGTTTCCGCTCCCATCCACTCAAGCGTATCAGGGACGGTAACAGACATTAGCAAGATGGTATGCATGAACGGTGCATACGTTGATGCGGTGGAAATAAAAACCGACGGCAGGCAGGAGATCCATGAAAGCGTAAAACCTCCAAGTTACCATAATGATGCCGAGCTGCTTGAATTAATAAAAGGATCAGGTCTCGTGGGGTTGGGGGGTGCTGCTTTTCCCACCCATGTCAAACTTTCACCCCCGAAGGAAAAGGTCATCGATACCCTAATTGTAAACGGTGCTGAATGTGAACCGTATATAACATCCGACTACAGGGAAATGGTGGAGAATTCCTGGAACATCATAAGCGGCATATATATTCTCAAGGACCTGTTGAAAGCAAAACAAGTTTTGATAGGAGTCGAGGATAATAAGCCTGAAGCCATAAAAATAATGACTAATATTGCAAATACCAGCGGGAAAATTGACATTATAAAGCTTAAAACCCGCTATCCGCAAGGAGCGGAAAAAATGCTTATATACGCATTGACCGGAAGAAAGGTGCCTTCCAGGAGACTCCCGATGGATGTGGGAGTAATTGTAATGAACGTAAATAGTGTATCATTTGTGGCGGAATATGTTAAAACAGGCATGCCCTTGATAAAAAAGCGGGTTACTGTTGACGGACCGGTGGTGAACAATCCTTCAAATGTTGAGGTATTGATTGGTACTCACCTTTCCGACGTATTTGAATTTTGCGGGGGCTTTAAGGAAGAACCTTACAAGGTGATCATGGGAGGACCCATGATGGGAGTTTCCCAGCACTCCCTGGAAAACCCGGTTTTGAAATTCACCAACGCCATCCTGGCATTTGACCGCAAAACCGCGGAATCAGTGAAAAAGGAGAGCCCCTGCATCAGGTGTGCCAAGTGTGTACAAGTTTGCCCCATGAACCTGTTGCCCCTATTCTTGAATGCCAGCTCCATCCGCCGGAATACGGCGGGATTGAAAAAATATAACGTGATGGATTGCATAGAATGCGGCTGCTGTTCATATATATGCCCTGCAAAAAGGCATCTTGTGCAATCAATTCGCCTTGGGAAGGTGCTGCTCAGGAAGGAAGAAAGCTAGGGAGCTTCCTGGAGCAAGGGAATAAACGAACGGCAGGGTAAATTAGCGGGAGGATTGATTAATGGCAGAAAAGAGCGATAGGAAATTAAACAATATATTGATGATGTCCTCGTCGCCCCATATAAGGAGCAAGGAAAGTACAAGGAGGATAATGGCAGATGTCATAATAGCGTTGTTACCTGCCGTTGCCTGGGGCACTTACTATTTCGGGCCGAGGGTTTTGCTGGTTGCACTGGTCACCGTAGCTTCATGCGTAATATCGGAGTTTATATGCGAGAAGATAATGAAAAGGGATATTACTATCGGAGATTTAAGCGCTGTTGTTACAGGGGTCTTGCTGGCCTTAAACCTGCCTCCTGCAATTCCCTTATGGATAGCCGCTATCGGGGGGATAATAGCCATCGTGTTAATAAAGCAAATATTTGGAGGCATCGGGCAAAATTTCATGAACCCTGCCCTTGGAGCACGGGTAATTTTATTGCTTTCGTGGACACAGCACATGACCAACTGGACAAATCCCAGGATGCCTGCCGCGGCCGACACGGTTTCCAATGCCACGCAGGTTGCTGATGCGGTTTCCACCGCCACGCAAATTGCTGACGTGGCATATTCCGTATCATCCGTTGCAGATGCAGTTTCTTCCGCCACGTCCGTTGCTGATGCGGTTTCTTCAGCCACACCGCTTATTTATGCAAAAACCGGGCAGGATGTGCTAGGTGGTGTTGCAAGGCCAGAATACCTGGATCTTTTCCTGGGACGTGTCCTTGGCTCAATCGGGGAAATCTCGGTGCTGGTCTTGTTAATAGGGGCGGCTTACCTGCTTATAAGGAAAGTTATAACCCTTTCCATACCGCTGAGTTATATAGGTACCGTTGCGTTGCTTACCTGGATACTTGGGGGAGATAAGCCCTTTACAGGGGATTTCCTTTATCATATACTTGCGGGCAGCCTGATCCTGGGCGCATTTTTCATGGCCACGGATTATTCCACGTCCCCTGTTATGGAAAAGGGCAGGATTATAATGGGCATTGGGTGCGGAATTATTACCGTTGTAATAAGGCTTTATTCAAATTACCCGGAAGGGGTTTCGTTTGCAATAATATTGATGAATTTACTGGTGCCCCTCATTGATAAATTTACCATACCAAGGGCATTTGGAGGTGAAAGCAGAATTGAACGGCATAATTAAACCGGCCGTGGTGCTTTTCCTTGTATGCCTTGTGGTAACCTGCGGGCTGGTCCTCACTTATAATTTAACGAAAGATATAATTGATGAAAGGACCGTGCTGGATGCGGAGAATGCAAGGAAAGAAGTCCTGGCGGGAGTGGACGGTTTTGTGAAAATAGAAAATATCGCTGATATTGCCGAAAGCAACCCGGACAATGCAGCCTTGAAGCTTGTGAGGGAAGCATACGTGGGACTGAAAGGCGAAGAAGAAGCCGGATATGTGTTTTCTGTTGTAAACAAGGGTTACGGGGGCGATATCAATTTAATAGTAGGTGTGGATAAGAGCGGGAAGATTACGGGATTGAAAATCATCAAGCATTCGGAAACACCGGGTTTAGGCTCAAAGGTGACGGACAAGAAATTTATTTCGCAGCTGGACGGCATAACTCCTGCAGGAAGGTTGACTGTTGTGAAGGGACAGACGGAAAAACCCGGGGAGATAAACGCTGTCAGCGGGGCGACGGTGTCTTCAAGGGCAGTTGTCGGGGCAGTGCAGGCCGCCCTGGATATGGCAGCTGAATTGGAAAAGGCGGCAGATAAGCAATAAGTTAGAAATTAAAAAACGAGGTGTTGTTGGATAAAAAAAAGCCTTGGAGTACTCACCAATGGAATAATTAAAGAAAATCCGACATTGCGGCTTGTGTTAGGCACATGTCCAACCCTTGCAGTGACAACGTCAGCCTTATATGGAATTGGCATGGGCCTTTCTGCAACTGCCGTATTGCTCGGTTCAAATATAGCGATATCACTTTTGCGGAAGCTTATACCTGATAAGGTCAGGATACCTGCATTTATTACCATAATAGCAGGCTTTGTCACCATTGTGCATCTTTTGCTCCAGGCTTATTTGCCCGAGCTGAATAAAGCCATGGGAATATTTATACCATTGATAGTTGTAAACTGCATAATATTGGCGAGGGCCGAAATGTTTGCAAGCAAAAACAACATGTTTTTATCCATACTTGATGCAATAGGGATGGGTATAGGGTTTACCCTGGCCCTGTTTGTCATGGGCTCGATAAGGGAAATACTGGGGAATGGCACCTGGTTTGGAATAGATATTTCGGGAGAAGCTTTTGAACCGGCAACGATCATGATATTGCCGCCGGGAGGTTTCCTGGTATTCGGGTTTGTTATTGCAATTTTTAACAAGATTACGTCAAGGAAAAAAAAGACGAGTGAAGCGGAAGCGGGATGTGCCTCGTGCGGCATGTGCAATGCCAATGAGCAGCGGTAACAGCACTATTGGTTGTGCTGTTATTGGAGAATAAAGCCTGTGTGCAATACCTATGAGCTGGGCGACAGCGGTAGCGGCGGCAACAGTAATAGCCGTGGTGACGGCGACAATAGAGGTTTTTAGGGGATGATGGCAAATGAGGGAAATGATAATCATAATAATTAGCGCGATTTTGGTGGAAAACTTCGTATTAACAAAATTCCTGGGTATTTGCCCCTTCCTGGGGGTATCCAACAACATGTCATCCGCCATCGGGATGAGTGGAGCTGTAATTTTTGTAATGACCATAGCATCGGGAGTTACATGGCTTGTAAATGAATATCTCCTCGTAAGGTTTAGGCTGGAATACCTTCAAACAATCGCGTTCATACTGGTTATTGCAGCCTTGGTCCAGTTTGTCGAGATAGTTTTAAGAAAAATATCCCCTCCCCTTTATAAATCCCTTGGGATATACTTGCCGCTGATTACGACGAATTGTGCGGTTCTTGGAGTTTCACTCCTCAATATCGAAAGGGAATATACATTTGCTAAATCCCTTGTCTTCGGATGTGGGGCCGGAATCGGGTTTTCGCTTGCGCTATTGTTATTCTCAAGTATAAGGGAAAAACTCGAGACATGCGACATCCCCAAGGCTCTCAGGGGGTTACCCATAACCCTTATAGCCGCAGGTTTGGTGTCAATGGCATTTTTCGGATTCCAGGGGTTGTTTGCAAAGTAAGTTATATTTATTAAACTTTAAACTTCTTGATATTGAAAGCAAGCCTTCAACATCTCCGGGGTTGTTTGCAAGGTATTTATTAAACCGGGGTGGGTGAAATACCCGCGAAAAGCGTTCTAGTAGTTTGCTAAGCAGGTTGTATTTACTAAACAGTGAATTACAAATAAAAAGGATAGTCAGGCACAATAGTGCATTAGTTGCGATAGATAGTTATTATTGGAGGTTTAATATTTATTATGTCAGTAGAGATGTTAATACCAATAGCCATAATCGGGGGACTGGGGCTGTTTTTTGGAGTAGGTCTTTCATTTGCATCGAAAAAATTCGAGGTGCAGGTTGACGAGAGAATAAAGCTTATCAGGGAAACGCTTCCTGGGGCGAATTGTGCAGCCTGTGGTTATACGGGTTGTGATGCATTTGCAGAAGCTGTCGCAGAAGGAAAGGCAAAGGCAGATGGATGCCCTGTCGGAGGAGCCGGTGTAGCAAGGGAAATAAGAAAGATAATGGGGACAGGGACAGAAGAGGGAGGAAGTCCAGGGGAGAAGGACAGAAAGAAAGAGGAGGAAGGCCAAACTGCAAGGGTTTTGTGTGGAGGCACATACGATACTTGCAAAGCTAAATATAAATATGAAGGTATAGAAGACTGTGATGCGGCAACAGCCTTATATGGAGGACCGTCCGCATGCAATTACGGCTGCGTGGGACTGGGTACATGCGTACGTGCATGTCCCTTTGGTGGCATAGTGGTGGAAAACGGGCTCGCAAGGGTGTTGGAATCAAAATGCAAGGGATGCGGCTTGTGCGTGAAAGCCTGCCCTAAAAATATAATTAAACTCGTTCCGAGATATTCAAAACATACCGTTTTATGCAGCAGCCATGACAGGGGCCTTGTTGTAAGACAACTATGTGACGTGGGCTGTATAGCTTGCTTGAGATGCGTAAGGATTTGCACGGTGGGCGCAATAAGCATGGATGACCAGCTGGCAGTGGTCAATCCCCAGCTGTGCATGAACTGCGGCGAATGCGTGAAAGTATGCCCAACATCGACGATAAAGCAGTTATAGGGTTGTATACGACGTCAGTTATAAAGAGGACTTGGTTTTAGAAAGTTTATTTTGTGATAAATGAGAAGCCATTTTCAGCAAACTGTTTATATTTTTAAGTTATAAGTTTTTAGCTTTAAGTCTTAAGTCTTAAACTTTAAGCTTTGAGATTTATTATTTATAATTTATGATTTAGAATTTAAGTTTTAAGTTTTAAACCGGTACGTTACTTTTATCATAAGAATTTATGGGAATGCTACTTTTCTACTGTATTTTATAGCACTATTAAAAAGAGATATTCTGAAGGTTGTACTTTGACTAAAATTTAACATATCATATTTGCTATTTTATTTGTACAGCTGTTATCTATACCATCCATGGTACTCATACTCAATTTTATTACCATAATCAAATACCACAAACGAATTGATATATTAAATAAGATGTTATTTATCCTGCATGTTATAATCTGCCAAAAAATATATAATATTATGAAAAAAGAAGGATTTTCTATAATTATGTAGAATAGTAATCTTAGTTTATTTGTTTGAAATAGATGCTTTTTACAAGATGTAAAATGAATAAACAATATATTGGCACACTGGTGTTAAGCTACTTTTTTGAGCCTGTTCTTGTAACATTTTGAAGTATGTTGAGATGATTTAGGTTATTTTGGGGCATCATGGGACGTAAGTAAGGCGTCTATAGAAGTAGAATTTGCAAATAACATAAAATTATAATAGCAAAGGTAACATAGAGTAAATGTTAGAATGTAGAAATATTAAAAATACAGCTTACTAAGAAGATTGATTTGTTTAAAGGAACAATAGGTAAAGGATAATGGTATGTTAAGAATAATTAATATTTTGTAATAAATAGAATTAACTTTATTCTAGTTTGAAATAGGGGAGCATAAGTATGAGGATTGTATTTCAATTTGCCTTTAGAGGAAAGCTGGTACTTCCAATAAGCTATAATCACATCTTGCAAGGATTTATATATAGTAATATCGCTGATACCAATATAAGGAAATTCATGCATGATAAAGGCTTCGAATTTGAAAAGAGAAGATATAAGTTATTTACCTTTTCAAGGTTAATTGGAAATTATAAAATTGATGAAATGAATAAAATTATCAAATACGAATCGCCGGTGAAACTGGAAGTATCTTCCCATTATGATGATTTTTTTATTGATTTTACTACTTCTCTTATTAAGAACAATCTTATTCTTTATGACCAAGATATATATGTTGAAAATGTTGAAGTCAGATTTCCTAATATAAAACCAGAATCAAGAATAAGAATGTTATCTCCGGTAGTAGTCTATTCTACTGATGAAAGCAAAAAAACTCATTATTACTCCCCTGGAGAAGAAAAATTCTATGAACTTATTAGGGAAAATTTAAGGAAGAAGTTTCAAGCATTTAGCGGCTCAAAAGTCGATAACTTTTGCTTTTCAATAAAAGCATTTATTGAAAAGCAAAAACAAGTTATAACAAAGTATAAGGATTTCATAATAGAAGGATGGATGGGAGAGTACCTCATAAAGGGAGATATTGACTTGATTACATTTGCTTATAATACCGGAATTGGCGCAAAAAATTCTCAAGGGTTTGGATGTTTTGAACTTATAGATGATACATTTCAGTCATAAAAGCAGGGGAAGGAAGAGGAGTGATGAAAAAAAGTGCATATATTTTTAACGATGGAGAATTAAAAAGAAAAGATAATACTGTATTTTTTGAAAATGAGGAAGGCAAAAAATACTTACCAATTGAAGACATTAATGAAGTGTATATTTTTGGTGAAGTTACTGTAACAAAGAAGTTTTTAGAATTGGCGACACAAAAGGAAATACTGTTGCATTTTTTCAATTATCATGAGTACTACACTGGATCATATTATCCGAGAGAGCATTATAATTCAGGATATATGATTTTAAAACAAGCAGAATACTACCTTGATGAAGAGAAAAGAAGATATATAGCAAATGCGATTATAGATGGCAGTGTTAAAAATATATTGACGGTATTAAAATATTATAACAATCGTGGGAAACCTCTTTCCAATATTATACAAAATATTGAAGAGCTTAGATCAAGGCTAAATGACAAAATTGGTATAAACCAGATGATGGCTATTGAAGGCAATATAAGGGACATGTATTATGGAGGTTTTGACATAATACTGGATGATGCGGACTTCTTATTTGAAAGACGTACAAAACAACCCCCCTTGAATCGTTTAAATGCCTTAATTAGCTTTGGTAACAGCTTACTCTACACTATAGTACTAAGTGAAATTTACAAAACGCATCTAGACCCGCGAATTGGATTTTTGCATACAACTAATAACAGGAGATTTACTCTAAATTTGGATATAGCTGAAATATTCAAACCCATACTTGTAGATAGAACAATATTTACAGTTGTTGCGAAGAAAATGCTAAATCAAAAACACTTTGAGAAAAAGGTCGGGGGAATTGTTTTAAATGATGAAGGAAAGAAAATATTTATAAATCAATTAAATGATAAATTAGACAGCACGCTTAATTATAAACCGCTTGGACGGTCAGTATCGTATAGACGACTAATCAGGCTGGAATTATATAAACTTGAAAAACACTTAATAGGAGAAAAACTGTATGAGCCATATGTTAGCTTATGGTGAGGGTTGTGTTTTAGTTAGCAACCAGCATGGCAGCTAAGAATTAAGATAACGGAGTGTTGATTTAAAAATACGAGTTAAAAACAAGGGTTACAAAATTTAATGGTATAAATAACAAGTTCGCTAATTGTACATAGTATAAGCAAATTGGCATATGCAAATTGAATTCAGTATCTGCAGTTGAGCCATTTATAATAAGTAATTAAATGTAAAGTTAATGTAAGGAAGCTTGAATGAATGCACCACGTGTAGTTGGTAATGCCTGGTATTAGCATTAAGTTAATCATAGAGTTATTAAAGGAAAGAGAGGCATGCCGGTATTGCTATCCCGGTTTTTATATCACCGTTAATTATAAAGTTATTAAAGGAAGGAGGCATTAAAATATTTGTAATATTAGTATATGACATAAGCGAAAAAAGGGTGGGGAGAATACTTAAAATATGCAGAAAATACTTGCATTGGGTACAAAATTCGGTTTTTGAAGGAGAAATCAGCGACGCAAATCTAAAAAAGCTCAAGTACGAGTTATTGGCAAAAATAGATAAAGATGAGGATTCAGTCATCTTTTATACATTTAGATCTACTAAATACACAAATAGGGAAATAATAGGCCTGGAAAAAAACCCTATGGATTTAATGTTATAAATATGCTGGCTCAAGATAGTCTAAATGAACTCGCTTTTATAAATTCGTCGATGTGTAATAGTGCAAAAATCCCGGGATATCGACTAAAACAACAAAAAGCTGAAACAGTTTATTACTTAAGGATTACAGGAAAAAGGCAAAACTCTTGTTGAATTTTTTATAGAAATGTATTAAAATAAAACTGCCTATTTATGAGGATTTCACGTGCATTTACCGTACCTATGAGGAATTGAAATTTGGCGTGGAAGAAGTTGGGATAGACGTAGAGCCAGGCATTTACCGTACCTATGAGGAATTGAAATCATCTCTAGAAGAGGGCGCCATACTTTATGGCGGAGGCATTTACCGTACCTATGAGGAATTGAAATAAAATATACTCAATGATATGCTAGAAAGGGTACCAAGCATTTACC
>JAAZDH010000175.1 GCA_012512865.1 Clostridiaceae bacterium
CAAGGGATATATAAAATACGGGCCGGAGCAGGTAAAGGCCCAGATAAGGGCCCTTGAGGAAAACGGCATAGACGAGTTCATGCTGTGGAACGCCAACAACCGTTACTCGGAGGATGCGGTGAAATAATCCAATCTATAATTAAGGTACTGCCGTTAAAAAAACGGCAGTACTTTAATTATTGGTCATATTCACCGCGTGTAGTTGGGACGGCATTGGTCTATGAATTCTTTATAACTATTCTATTTGACTAATAATCGTTGACATAGACAACGCCTTTCATTATCTTTCTTGCTGTTGATTTCAGTGTTACTCCTTCGACTTCAAAGGTATCGCAGTCGTTTTTTATATCAAGCGAAACAGGCATTACGCCACTAGGGTGGCCGATTCTGACTAATTTAGCAAGGTCTTTGTCCGAAAGAATGTCATTAAGTATACTTCCTTTTAAATTGGCAGCCACTGCCATAGCAATCGCGCCTGTAAATACATAAGCATTATGCACCTTCTGAATAGAAATAATTCTTGAACAAAAATCCATTTCCGATCTATATACGGTTTTGGATTCCATACTCAAGTAATCCTGGGCCTCTGAGAAAAATGCCACCTTAGGCATGCTGGGCGTTTGTGCTTCGGCATCCTCCCAATTATCTACCAAGCTGATTCTTTGAGATGCAACACCCCTTATTTTTCTTATCAGTTCCAAGAGTTCACGGCGGTTATTAAGTTCGCCGGGTAATTCCGTCCCTTTTAACCCGATATCCTTTGCCCGGATAATGACCAAAGGGCTTGCAACATCAATGATAGTCATTTCAATTGGCCCATAACCCGGTATTTCCAACGTGTCAACATTATTGCCGGTAGGCAATAATTTCCCGGTTACGGTTCCCGAAGGGTCTTTAAACGTCAAAGCCAGCTCAGCGGCTGTGCCCAGTACCCCTGCAAATTTATAAGTACCCTTGGCAGCGGCTCTTCCATTTTCCACGGGAACCTTTATCTCTACTACTTTCTCGGTATTCGTGTTAAAAGCCTTTACATAGGTAAAAGGTTCAGATATCTCAACTAATCCCTCGTCGACTGCAAATGGCCCTACTGTAGAAGTCATGTTGCCGCAATTACTTTTGTAGTCGGCCTGGGGTTTATCCGGTATAACCTGGACAGTGGTATATTCAACATCTATTCCTTCCTTTTCAGAGGGACTGACAATAACGACTTTGTTATTGGATGATGTACCTCCGCCCAGCCCATCAACCTGTTTTGGGTCCGGGCTTCCCATAACCTGAATAAAAATATCATCCCATTTCTTTACATCTTTCGGCAAATCCGACCTGTGAAAAATTACCCCTTTACAAGCTCCACCCCGCATAAAAGTGCAAGGGATTTCTTTCATTCTGTCACTTCCTCCCTTATTTTTTTAGAATACTTCCGATTGTTTACCAATAAATTATAAACAATAGGCAGTAATAATACAAGTATACAGAATATTCGGTTTTAATTAATACCTGTTCAAAACGATGTTTACATGTTAATTGAATTGATTGACTTAAATTTAACAATATTTTCCTGGTTTTGTAAACTTGCAAGTTGCATAAACTTACACTTCAAATTGTGCAATCCACCTTGTTAAATCTAACACAATCGGTAATTTGATAAGTATTCTTTATCTGGAAAAAAGTTTTTTACTTATACTCAACATAGTCTTACATTGTGAAAACTCTGTGTCAATAACTTTAGAAAATGTCACCCCAAAAGACGGTTAATTATCGCGAGAAAATGTCACCCTTAACCTGGCTTTTGGGATGATAGCAGGCTGCTACTGGCAACGTCAAGGGTCAAGATGAACTCGCTAAAGCTCGCCCTTGACATTGCCAGGCAGCCCGCAGTGTGATAGTTAAGCCAGGTTAAGGCAAAGTATGTTAAGCCATTTTTGAGAGGAATATGTCTTCAAGCA
>JAAZDH010000176.1 GCA_012512865.1 Clostridiaceae bacterium
CTTTCACAGCGGCGGGACCGCGCGGGACTTTCACCCGCTTCCCTTTTACCAGCCCCTTAAATTAAATGCAATTCAAAGGACCGGACCTGTACCTTCAAAACATGTATTCAGTTGTTTATAAGTTAAGTTTATATTAAGCAGCGGAAAAATGCAATGTGTTTTTTTACTGTTTTTTGCAATAAATTTATACTAGCTTGATTTTTCTTACCAACCTTGTCTCACAGTCCCAGTACCTTCTTAACCTGGTTTTCCATACCTGCTGCTGCGCAAACCGCAGGATGCCTTACTTTTTTCTTGTCCAGGTCGCTTAATGCCCGTGGTATTGGAATTTCGCACTCCTCGGAAAGGACCTTTAGCAATTCAAATTCATTTTTGCCCCTTGTTTTTTCCTCGTCCAGTATTGCTCCTGCAACACTGCCTGCAAACTTAAAAGGGCTGGCGGTTGATGCTATAACGGTTTTTGTGCTGCTGTCGCCCGTTTCAAGCACGTACTTCCAATACACGTCCATGCCAACGGCAGTGTGGGTATCGACGAGGTATCCATAATCCCCGTATGCTTTTCTTATGGACCTGGAAGTCTCTTCTTCGCTGCTGTATGAAGCCCAGAACATATCTCTTATCTTCCTGCCCGTTTCGTCGTCCACCCTGTATATGCCATTGTCCCTTAATTCCGTCATCCACCTGCAAATGCATCCTGCATCGCGCCCGGTCATCTCGTATAAAAGCCTTTCCAGGTTGCTGGAAATCAAGATATCCATTGACGGGGACATCGTTTTCTTGAATTCCCTGTTCCTGTTATATACCCCCCTATTAATAAACTCCGTCAATACATTATTTTCGTTGGATGCACATATAAGTCTCTGTACGGGGAGCCCCATCTCCCTCGCGTAAAAAGCCGCGAGGATATTGCCAAAGTTTCCAGTGGGGACAACAATGTTTATTTTATCCCCGGCCTTTATTTCACATTTCCCCACCAGGTCGCAATAAGCTGAAACGTAATAAACAATTTGCGGCACCAATCTTCCCCAGTTTATGGAATTTGCCGAGGAAAACCTGTACCCTTTCTCTTCCATGACCCTGGCCAGGCCTGGATTGGTAAATATGGCCTTTACGCCACCCTGGGCATCGTCAAAATTCCCCTCAATGCCTATGGGGTAAACATTATCCCCCTCCTGGGTAATCATCTGCATTTTCTGGACTTCACTTACACCGTTATACGGGTAAAATACAATTATCCTCGTTCCCTTTACGTTTTAAAAGCCTTCCAATGCAGCCTTTCCCGTATCTCCCGAGGTGGCAACCAGGATTACTATTTCCCTTGCTTCACCCGTTTTAAGCATGGCTTTCGTCATCAGGTGGGGCAAAAGCTGGAGGGCCATGTCTTTAAAAGCGCATGTAGGACCATGCCACAGCTCCAGTACGTACGTATGTTCATCCAGTTTTTGAATCGGCGCTATTTCCCTGCTTGCGAATTTTTCCCCGCCGTAAGCATTTTTCACGCTTTCTGCAATCTCTTCTTCCGTGTAATCCGTCAAGTAAGGTTTCAACAATTGGCTTGCCCTTTCCAGGTAATTTGCCTTTACCAGCTGTCCTTCGATCATAGCTGTTGCCATCTTTACGATATTTTCCGGTACAAACAATCCGCCGTCAGGGGCAATACCCATTTTAACAGCTTCGGCAGACATCACCTTGTCCGCCTTTCCCCTTGTGCTTTCGTAAAGCATGATATATAATCCTCCAGTTTGTTACGTTTATTGGTATTACATACGTGCAACATGTGCCCGTTACGCCCTTGGCGTATTCCCGTGGTACGTATCATGGTTTATATTTTATCATAGAAAATAATACAATAGAATATTATATTACACTGACACAATCTTGGATATAGCCTTGCCATCAACAATGAAAGGGCAGGTAGCTATTTCACTTGCCCCTCCCGGTTGGTTTTTTAGTCTATAAATATTTGCCTTTTAATTAATTTAACTTCATCAAATCTTCATACAAGTGCGCTTTTTGTAATTCTTCAAGTATTTCACCATACCCTGTTTCTTTTAGCTTGTTCAAATATTCATACCAGGTTGAATCAATATCCGCTTCACCGCTTAACACTTCTGCAAAATATTCGCTGACAATATAGCTTATATTGGATCCATATTCTCCCTGTAATTCTGAAAGCATGGTAACATCCTCAAGATCATACCTGTAAGGCTTTACAGGGTACTTGTTCCAGGTTCAAAATCATGTTCATCTTTTGCTTAACACATGCAAAATAATACTAGCATTTGATAACAGTAAAGTGTTAAAATATAAAATATAAGATTAGAGTTGCATAAACAAATACGTAAAATAAAATAATTCCTTTTGGACAGGAGAGAATTTTTATGTTATATCAAATGTTATATCAAATAA
>JAAZDH010000177.1 GCA_012512865.1 Clostridiaceae bacterium
ATTGGCTGTGAGGGTTCTAACTCCTTTTAATATTCCCTGTGGTATAATTGCTTGATTTCCCGCCACCATAATGACTGCCATGGTTTCCCCCACCGCGCGGCCAATTCCAAGTATAACGCCGGCTATAATTCCCGATTTAGCAGCTGGAACTACTGAAAAGAATACACTTCTTTCATGTGTGGCACCAAGCGCCAGTGAACCTTCATAATAACTTTCGGGAACAGCCCGAAGTGCTGACTCGGATACACCGATTATAGTGGGAAGTATCATAATTCCAAGGACGATTGATGCAGAAAGCAAACTGGTGCCGCTGCCTCCGAAAGTGTTCCTTACAAAAGGTACAATAACCATCAAACCAAAAAATCCATAAACAACAGATGGAATACCTGCCAAGAGGTCAATTGTAGGTTTTAGAAATTTATATAATTTTTCAGGACAGAATCGTGCCATAAATATTGAAGTAAGTATTCCTACAGGCACTCCTATGATAATCGCGCCAAAGGTAACATACAAGCTGCCAAGAATCATCGGAAAGATACCGTAAATATCATTGGATGGCTTCCAAGTAAGCCCTGACACAAATTTTAAAAACCCTATTTTCGCTATCGCCGGAATTCCGCTTGCAAATAAGAATACGCAAATTAGAGCAACCGCAAATATAGATACACAAGCAGATAGCAGAAAAAGAAAGTGCATTAAAGTTTCTTTATTCTTTGTAAGTTTCATCTACAGTCCCCCTAATTCATTACATCAGACCATTTGGTGGCATTGCCTGTATAAATTTTTCTTATTTGTTCTTTTTTAAGATTATCTATTGTATTTTCTTTATTTACTATCACAACAATACCGTCAATTGCTATTGTAGTGGCTGTAATACCGCTTTTCTTTTCGCTATCTTTAAGCTCGCGGCTGGCCATTCCGATTTCACATATATCATTTATTACGCTGTTTATACCAGTAGTTGAATCACTTTGATTTATTTCAATTGCGGCATTTGGGTTAACTTCCACATACGCTTCTTTCAGCTTTTCCATTACAGGAGAAACCGACGATGAACCCGCAATTGTAATTTTCCCTGAAGGTCTTGCACTTGTATAGGTTTCGTTATCTGTTGCTGATATATAACCGTTTTCTTCAACAACCTTTTGTCCGTCTGTCGACAGTATAAAGTTAATAAAATCATTTGCGACCTCGGACAAATTGCTTTTGGTCACAATATTAAACGGACGGGAGATTTTATAACTGCCGTTTTTTACATTCTCAACTGTCGGCTCAGTATTATCAATCCTTAAAGCCTTTACGCTGTCATTCAAGGAACCTAGTGAAATATATCCGATTGCACTGGTGTTTTGTGACACACTTGTTATCATAACTCCTGTGCTTTGGGTAATGTCTGCTGTTTGCACGGTAAGGTCGACCTTTGCGCCGCTTTCGTCTTTTTTTTCTATATCAAACAGTTCAACAAAGGCGCTCCGTGTGCCGGATCCATCTTCCCGCGATATTACTGTTATATCACTGCTTACATTAAACCCTCTTTCACCGCAACCCGAAAGAATTGATAACGCTAGCACACATACAAGAATAAAAGTACTTATATTTTTTGTTCTCATCCTTAAAGCCTCCTTTAATATTTATCCTGACTTTATATTAATGGATAATTGTAAAATCCAAAATCATGGCAATGTTAAATCTAGGTTAAATTTTATGTTGTTTCGTAAATATATTGTAACTTCTAACCAATAAAAAATACCCGCAAGGAAGGTTTTCACCAACCCTGCGGGCAATTCTAATTTATTCATATATGCCAAGGCAATTCTGTACCATCCTTAAATATAACGGTAACATTATTTGTTGTGTGGACAATAAGTCTGTCGACTGTTGCGCACCACAGTTCTTCATCAAATTCCGTTAACAAATGGTCATTTTCCTTAATCGTCTTCATAAAGGCTTCAATATTTTCTCGTTTTGCTTGCTGGTTAACTTTCTGTTCGTTAATCTTTTCAAGTTTCTTTTTAGCTTTCTCAAACCTTGCTGCATAAGCGTTATATCTCCGCCCATAATCCTCCTGGTCAAGAGCGGTATGTGCATTTTCATCTACAAGCTTTCTCATGAGTTCGAGTACCACATCACATTCGCCTTGCACCTTCTCAGTTTCTTTATCAAGGGCTGTAGTATCGGTAAGCGCTTGTATAATGGCATCGTAACCAGAAATAATGGCTTCCTTGTCCTCTATTAAACTGTTAAAAGCCTCAACAAAAAGCCGCTTTAATGTTTCTTCATCCAAATGAGGTGTGGCACATTTTTTCTCACCCTTAAATTTGTTGTTGCACTGCCATATGGTTCGCCGGTATTTACTATTGCTGTGCCAAACCTTTGGTCCGAACATACCCTGGCAACAACCGCACACTATCCTGCTTGAAAAACAAGATGTTCCGGTAGTATAATTACGGCTGTTTTTGCGCCTTTTAAATTCATGCTGCACAAGGTCAAACACTTCTTTTGACACAATCGGTGGATGGCTGTTTTCAACATAATATTGAGGAACCTCACCCTCATTCACCTTCATCTTTTTAGAGAGAAAATCAGTACAGAAGGTCTTCTGCAAAATAGCATCCCCTTTATACTTTTCATTGGTGAGAATACTCCTCACCGTACTGGCATGCCACTTTGATTTGCCGCCCGGGGAGGGAATCCCCTTTGAAGTTAGGATTTTTACAATTCCAGTAGGTGTTTTTCCTTCGAGAAAAAGCCTATAAATCAAGCGGACAACCTTTGCTTCTTCCTCCACTATCTTCGGCAAGCCTTCCTCTCCCTTTTCATAACCAAGAAACTTTTTGTACGGCAAACTAACCTTGCCGTCTGCAAATCGTTTCCGTCGTCCCCAAGTAACATTTTCACTTATGGAACGGCTCTCTTCTTGCGCTAAACTTGACATTATGGTAATCAGCAGTTCGCCTTTGCTGTCTAAAGTGTAAATATTCTCTTTCTCGAAATATACCTCCACACCTTTTTCTTTAAGCTGCCGGACAGCAATTAGCGTATCTACAGTATTTCTTGCAAACCGGCTTACCGATTTGGTAATTATCAGGTCGATCTTTCCGTCTAAAGCATCCTGAATCATTTTCTTAAAACCGTCACGCCTTTTTGTATTTGTTGCTGTAATTCCCTCATCGGTGTAAATGCCGACAAAATCCCAATTCTCATTAGCCTTTATGTATCGGGTATAATAATCCACTTGCGCCTCATAGCTTGTAAGCTGTTCTTCATTGTCCGTCGACACCCGGGCATATGCAGCCACCCTTCTTTTTGCAATTATTGGGTTTTTAATTTCAATTCTCTTAATTGCTGGAATAACAGTTACCTGCCTTGACATCAGTAACACCACTCCTTTTCTACAATGGTGTTATCATTAAATATAAATTTCAATACATGGTTTGGATATGCAATAATCGTATCAATTTCCTTATCAAATTCAGAGGTTAAACTGTCGAGCACATATTCGGGGATTTGTTTTGCGTTGCAATATTCTTTTCCCATCGTGTTGATGGGACTTATGGCTAAAGGATACCTG
>JAAZDH010000178.1 GCA_012512865.1 Clostridiaceae bacterium
AAATTTATAATATTTTAGTATATTATAATTTATTGTTATAATTGCGGATGGACAAGATGATTGATATCAGGCTTTATACATTATTAGCAGTGGTTGAATATAACAGTTATACACGTGCGGCAGAACATCTTTCTTTGACACAGCCGGCCGTAACTCAGCATATAAAACAATTGGAGAAGGAACTGAATATCAAAATTTTCAGACGTGTTGGAAAAGAGATTAAGCCGACAAATGAAGGAAATATCGTTATTCAGTATGCTCGTAGAAACATTGCTTTATATGAGAGATTAAGGCAAAGCGTTTTGGATGAACAACGCCATGTCAGGCGACTTACGGTTGGGATTACTCATACTGCTGAAAGTAATGCTGTAGCAGAAGTGTTGGGAAGATACTGTTCCGAAAATCCGGGCACTACCATAACAATTATTTCTGATTCCATAAATAATCTTTATAATATGCTCCAAAATTATGAGATAGATTTAGCTGTTGTTGAGGGAAAAATTCAAGATACTGGTATTAATTCACTTCTGCTTGACACAGATTCTTTAGTGTTGGTAGTATCCAACAATAATCCTTTGGCCAAAAAAAGCATGGTGACCATAAACGAATTAAAAAAACAGCCTTTAATTCTTCGCAGACCATCGTCAGGGACAAGAAACTTGTTTACCGCTCACTTGGAAAGTAACAACATGTCGCTTAATGATTTTAATGTCATTTTGGAAGTTGACAATGTTGCTACTATTAAAAACCTAATACGGCGTGATATAGGGGTTTCTATCCTTGCTCGAAGCGTATGTCTTAAAGAAATAAAAAAAGGGAAGATTACTGTATTACCGATAGAGAATCTCAGCATGATTCGTGAAATCAATATTCTGTATCATAATGATTTTAAGCATGTGGATATTTTGGAGAGTATTATGAAGGAATACAATAAGGTGGTAAAATTTTATACATCATAGATCTAGATTTATATGGAACTGGATTCACAATGGATTTTAAAGAAGTGGAGTTCAGTAAATAAGTGTGAATTATCCCTAAACAAGGGTGATGTATTGTAGATTGAAGTAGTCCGGGAAGACGGTGAAATTGATCTTTTAATTCGTAGCTTTTTTGCCGCAGATTTTTCAAAAAATATCATGCGTTTGTCCTTTAAATCATGCATAATATCTTGCACAAAAGATAACGAAAGGATATAATTATTGGCAGATTCCAGGAAAGAAATTTCAGCTAACGTAATGTTAATATTTGGGGGTATCAAGTTGCTGCGCCCTGAGAAATTTGATTTTTCCAACGGAATACCTGTTAAAGTTTTTATGCGGTGTGTTGAGCAGTATCCCTACCATTGGCATGATGCCCTGGAAATTGTGCAGGTATTGAAAGGATCAGTCAATATCTCCATTGGTGACGATATAATTCAGCTTAATGAAAATGACATAGCAATTATAAACATAGATGAGCTGCACCGGATTACTCAAAGCGCTGATAATGAAATCCTGTTCGTCGAGATCTCGGGTGATTTTTACAGAAAGTCTCTTCCGGATAACAGGTACTTTTTTATCTACTGCTGTTCTGCCTATTACCAGGATAGGGTATCTCCAAAATATGAAGAACTCAGGGAGCATATTAGCTGTTTGGTTGATGCGGTACGCGGTAACAAGCTTCATTCAGGGTATGTATTAAACATTGAAAATATCCTGAAGGAGATGCTGGTTCATATCATATACAATTTTGACTTCCTGCGCTTGGGATTTGGCACTAAGCCCTTTGATGAAAAGCTTGTGGAGAGATTCCGGGAAATTGTCGAAAGTTTGGGTAATCATTTTGAGTTAAATCCGGGACTTAAAGACCTTGCAGACAAATTAGATGTAAGTATTTACCATTTATCTCATAGCATTAAAGAGAAGTTTGGGACATCTTTTCTGAATCTATTGTATTACAGCAAATGTGAACGTGCTGCAAAGCTGCTTCTAGGTACAAATAATAGGATTATTGATATTGCCCTTGAATGCGGTTTCTCAGATCCCAAATACCTGATCAAGCATTTTAAGCAATACTTTAACTGTTCCCCCTTTGAGTTTCGTAAAATACACAAATTGGACCATGATGCCTTAAAATCACAGGTCAAATACAGTGAGTTAAAAAATTTCTGACATGGCTTGAATTAACCAAACATGTCCTCTTATGTACTATCCCTTTTATGTTCTTTTATATTTTTTTATGCTCTCATATTTCCTTTTATGCACTTTTTCTTTTTGTTCCCTTATGTTTCTTCATGTTCCCTAATATTCTGTAATATTATATTCTATTATATTCTATTATGTTCTCTATGGAGGAAAGCGTCAAACTTAATATATCCTGCCTTGAAAAATATGAAGAGGTCTATATCACGGAAGAAGATGGACGCATTGTGGGAACCAAAATAATATTTGGTCCTACAAGAAAATTCAGGTTCAGGCTTTACGGGTCTGCCAATTACAGCAACGGCATACTTACCAAAGACTGGGATATATATTACAAACTGGATTGCATAAGCGGCGATAACTACAGCCATGACTGGAAACTATACAACGGAAACGAGGTCGAATATTCGGGGTACACCGGTGAGTACGAATTAACCGCCAAGATAGTCAATCCTGTCACCGGGGCGGTATACGATACCGTTTTCTATACAATTGTACTGGAAAGCAAAAGCCCTGTAATCAGCGTAACCTTGCCGCCTGATGCAATTAACGGAAAACCGATTTCCTTCTGCGAGGTACCTGTAGAAATCACCGATAATGGCAGAATAGCCAAGGCAGAGTACATCTGGAGCGAATCCACCGCCTTTCCGACCGAATGGCCGAACTATACCCCGCTTGATGACGTGCAATGGAACATTTATGTAGGAAAGGAGATAATACCCCAGGAAGGTATTACATATAAGGACGGGTGGGGGAGTTATACTTTTGAGGATAACGGCACCTTTGTATTTGACGTGCAGGACAAGTATGGAAAGAAACTTAAGGATTATTTCCCGGAAGAACAGATTACGGCATCTGTCACCTGGATAGACAAGACACCTCCCGCATGTACCCTGACCTACAGCAACACTGAAATTACAAGAGATCCGGTCACCGTGACAATAAATTGTCCTGACGGTGTCAGGGTAATACCTTGTATGGCTGGGGTGAGACGAAGCCGTCGAAGGTGATTTTTGGAAGCTGGTTTGGTTTGTCGTCCACAAAATGGTACTATAACTATGACCCCTGGATGGAGTATGCCACAGATGACAACAAGTATGGGGCTGCGGACAGTGCTGTCGCCATCTATTGGGAGAACCTTTACATACCTGCCGGTTCAGTCAAAACCTTCAGTACCACCCTGGGCATGGGCAAACTGGAGGACAGAAAGTGCTCGGCAGCCGGACAAATGGTGGTTAATGTAACAGCCCCCAAAAAAGTACTGATTGATAGTGACAACCCTGTTCCCTTTGACGTTTCCGCTGTATTGGACAACTCCTTTGACAGTTCAACGGATTTTTCCAATATTGAGGTGGAAATATCCTATCCCAACGACTTATGGCTGGCAGAGGGGGACAAGAAGCAAATAATCCCTATACTTAAGAAAAATGATAAGGAACTTATTAATTGGAAATTTGTACCCACGCATCTCAATGATGTAAATGTATATGATTTTGTAGTGTCGGTAAAAGGAGGGAATCATACATCATACTTAAAGGCCTACGTGGTTGCCATGCCATCCTTTGTGGATATGCCCAATGTGCAATATTCGTATATTTCTCCCAATAAATTGTATCATGAAGACAAAAACAGGGTTATTCAGATCAAGGGGGACAATCTCAACTACCTCAGGGATGATCCGGACCAATGGGAGGTGTATCTGAAAGACCCGGAAGGGAATGAATATATAATCGGTGACCAGTTTGTCAATGCGGAAGATAATTCATCCATATATGTCACCATTCCCTCAAACTTTAAAATAGGCGGGGAAACCAAGTACCTCCGGCCGGGTACATATGGCCTTGGAATACGGCACAATCTCATCGAGGGCTTTTACAGGGAAAATGCTATTGAAATATCGGATGATCCGGCTTACATGAGACGAGGGTTCGGGACCCTTTTGATTACAAGCAAAAATGAAATTGTATATGGGTTTGGCGGTGAGCCGATTACATTGATCAAAAACTATATTCATCATTTTAAAGGCAACCAGCAGCCTGTGGTACCCCAGGGCGAGAAGGAACTTATGCGTATAACGGGAGATATACAGAAGATTTCATCTGATGGTCAATTAGATATATATTCGGTTATACCAAAGGAGAACCCGGTTTATCTCGGAGACGGCATTTTGAGGATAATAGGCGAAAATGACGAAGCAGTGGGTCAAACTGCAGAAATGATTGTAAGAGTTGTTTTGGAGGATGTTGTGGTTGCAGTGAAGAAAGCTTCTGAAACTTCAAAGATTTACTATGGTAAATATTCAGAACCAATAAAGGTATATATTTCAACACCCAATCCGCCGGACTTTGATATAGTCCTTGAACCTGACAAGGACACCAAGCCGGGAGCGGCGGTGCAGCAGGTATATGAAGAGAAGGGTATAACCGGGTACATAACCAATGCTGACAGGCTTAAACTGTCCTTTGTGTCCGAAACGGCGGATTATACGGCAGTTACAGCTGTAAGAAAGGCAGAACACGAAATTCTTTATGAGGGATATGGTACTACCTGGCATACATCGGTGCCTGTCTATGAAGGAGATAATGTAATTCACATCAGGTCGTTTAACAAAAATGGCGAGTGGAAGGAGAAAGCATACAATATAATCTGCAAGACAAAGCCACCGGCAATTATGATGAACGAAACAACCGTTGAAGATGGAATTGCAGCAATATCAGGCCTGACGGACACCGATGCCGATGTATTTATAAACGGACAGCCTGCCGCCAGGGATGAGAAGGGAGGCTTTATCCACTACCTGTCCTTTGAAGGCAAGGCCTTCATGGATGTTGAGATAATAGCCAGGGACCCATACGGGAATGAAAGCAAACACCTGGAGCAGGTAATGAACGATGTGTCTGGTGAAATAACAGGAGTTGCAATTGAGGCTGAAGACTCAATGTTTGAGGGCAGACAGCAAAGACCCAGGTTCATGGCTGTTGATGCAAGCGGAGAACGCTATGAGCTTCCTGACAACTATGTAAACTGGTGGATGGCTTCCGATGATGGAAATGCAGTATTTGAAGATGGGTATCTTAAAGCGCTGAATGCAGGGCAGTGTGTTTTGGCAGCGGAATTAAAAGTAAATGACAGCTATTCATTCAAAGACATGCTGGTAGTTGATATATATCCTGCACCTGCAGAAGCTTTAGCCATAGAACCGGCATATGTTGACAGCGTAGCATTTGACGGGCTGACAGGGTTTGATTTGATTCCTGCATTTAATATGAATATAAATGACTATGTATTGGAAATACCAAAGGGATTAGAAAGTTTTAGCATTATACCCGAAACTTCACTGGAAGGCGCAATAATTGAGTATATTTTCAATGTTCAGGCGGCTGACTGGTATACTGTGACCTATGACGGAAACGGAAATACGGAAGGTAGTGTACCTGTTGATAATAATGTATATAAGCCGGAACAAATTGTTACTGTCTTGGGCAACATCCACGGTGGACATAATAGAAGTACCTGCCTATAGTTTAACAATAATGGCCGGTCAGGGTGGTAGTATAAGTAAAGGTAATGACGGACAATACAAAGCGGGAACAAAAGTAACGATTTCTGCATTACCTGATTCCGGCTATATATTTGACAGGTGGATATCTTCAGATGGAGGAAGTTTTGACAACGAGTATGGAATGGAAACAGTATATCACACGTTGATGAAAATATCGACCTATACTATATTGCATAACATAATTCTTGCTAAAACTTGATTATGAAACAGAGCAAATTATTTACACGTGGATTCGAATATCAACAATGTATCATCACCGTTATATGAAAACTCGACTGTCCAACCGTTTGCTTTTGCTCTGTCACGCCATACCTCTTCAAAAAACCACATATATTTGTTAAATCAATTTGCGTTTTTAAGTGTCCTGTCATTACATACATTTTACGCTAAATACATTTCCAGTTGCAGGCGACTATGATGGAAATATACGGTTATGTTTGTGTGGATGCAGACTATTTTGATAAACAGAGTGATTGGCTGATTAAATGGAGAGAGCAATGCAAAGCGATGAATAGGCCAAGGTAGGGGTAAGTGACAGATCTCCACTCTGAGTGTTGGTATTATGCGAACGAGGACGAGAAAGGCGATGTGCGATGAAACTTCAACGATGCATAGATTAACGATGAAAAAGCGCAGGAAACTAAAACCATGTTGACAATTTTGATGGAAATAATTATATGGTATATAATATTTAATAAGTGGACCTGTATATGGGGGTGAGCAATTAATGGGATTTATAAAACTGGATTTTACCGTCGTAGCTCCGGTTGAACATGTCTGGAGCTTTGGATTGCAGGCTGAAAAGATTCCGGAATGGCAGTTTGATGTTATTGCGGTAAAGGGAATCAGCGGCTCGATTAGCCGTAAAGGAACCAAATACATTTTGGTTTATAAAAAAGCAGGGATTCTTTTAAGCAGTCTGGTGGAAGTGTCCCGTTTTGAACCTGAAAACCTGACTGTAGAAACAACGGGAAAAACGCCATTGGGAGGTTATTTCAAATCGTGTACAAAGATGCGGCATATCAATGAACAAATGACTCATGTTGACTGGGCAATGGATTATAGATTGCCAGGTTGGATCTTGGGAGTCTTGATGGATAGATTATTGTTTGAATGGGCATTTAGAAAAACTGTCCGGAAGTATAACGAGAACTTCAAGACGCTTGCGGAAAAAACGTTTTATCGAAATAAGGATAATTCTGTATAGCAGGTGCCAGCTTGATGCCCATTTGACGCTTGCCAGGCTTTCCAGGCAACGCACAAAAAATGATTGTTAAGGGTGAGGGGAATTTATCAAGAATTAACTTGTTAAACGCTATTCATTAATAATTCGCTAATTATCATAAGAGGTCTGGCTTGATGAAGAACCCGTGCTTATCATCCGCGAAGTATTTAATTTTTCAGCGCAAATGATGCTAATAATCGTCCCGAATAATGCGATTAAACACCAAGTGATAATAGTTATTTTCCAACCAAATTTATCACTCATTGCTGCTATGCCATACGAGGAAATGGCACTACCCCCGTATGTAAAAGCATTTAATATACCGGAAACGCTTGAGACACGTCCCATGTTTTTATAACGTGCCGGAAATATACCGATTAGCATAAGATTAATTCCATGCATGCAACCAGTAATGATTGCCATCATCAGAATAGAAACAACTATCTGCGATTTGAAAACGAAAATCAATACAAAAGAGCATGGTCAGCAGTAATCATGATTGTATAATCATCAGAAATAGAACTTACAATCCTTTCAATACAGTCCCATGATTCATATACTGATTTTATGTATTCTTCGGTCATCCAACCATAA
>JAAZDH010000179.1 GCA_012512865.1 Clostridiaceae bacterium
CATAACCATTATTGTCCCTTTAATGGCAGGCAAGGTAACATAATAAATCAGCTTAAGCCTGTTTGCACCATCAATTATGCCTGATTCATAGAGTTCCGGGTCAATGCCCGATAAAGCTACAAGGTATATTACGGAGTTGTATCCCGTTTCCTTCCATATTACCATGAAAGTAATTATCCAGGGAAACAGGTTTTTCTTTGAGAGAAAGTAAACCGGTTTGCCTCCCAGGCTCTGTATTATTTGATTAACATAACCGGTTGTTGGAGACAGCATGGCTATGAAAATACCCGCTATTACAACCCATGAAATAAAATGGGGCAATGTGCCGATGATTTGGACTGTCCTTTTATAATACTTGGCCTTGAGCTCATTTAGGAGTAATGCAAATATTATGGGGGCAGGAAAAACAAAAAAGTAGCGTAAAAGGATGAAGAACCCGTTATTGCGGAATGCAATCCAAAAGTACTTTAAGTTAAACAAGTACTTGAAATTTTCCAGGCCTACCCATTCCTTGAAGCCGGAAACTCGAAAATCGGCAAAAGCCAAGGTAATACCGGGTAAAGGCACATAATGGAATATGGTGCATAATATGACTGCCGGGGCAGCCATAAGGTACAATGCTATATTAGCCCTGGTAAAAATTTTCCTTCTTGTGTGCAATCCTCTAGTAACTTTTGCCAGTATAAAATTTCCCCTTTCCCTGTATTTTAAACTTTAATTTTTGCCTTTAATTTCTAATTTTTAATATTTAATTTTAATTTTTAATCTTTAATCTTTAATCCTTAATCTTTAATCTTTACTCTTTATTCTTTAATCCTTACTCTTTACTCTTTAATCTTTATTCTTTATTCTCTAATTTTTAATTTTAATTACTATTTTTATTTTCAATTATTTTATAATATCATTTTTTCCAAATAACTCAATCCTGAACTTGCGGTTTACAGGGGTAAAATCGGTAAAGTAGATGGTATACCCGCTCTTGCTTTGCGGTTCGCTTCCCCTCATGCCCGTGGCATAGGTATGGTTTGCAAAAGCAGGTCCTATAGTTACTGTATCTATCCCTTTTCTTACGTGTACATACCCCGATTTTGCCACGATGCTTTGACCCGGTTCTCCTTGCAATGCGAAGGTTTCCCCGTGAACCATGCAAGGAGGAGAAAAGCGAAATTCCACTTTCACGGGCACACGATCGCAGCCTTCCGCGGTAAAGCTCACTTCAAGGCCTTTTTCATATTCTTCGATGTAAACATTAAAAACAAGGTCTAATACATTTACCCGCTGCCTTTTTCCATGGTCCATTTTGCGCCAGTCAGATGTAAGTGGGGCTTCCTCGAAAGGCATCCAGTAGAACCCTTGCGTATTGAAGGTCAACCTGTACCCATTCCGCGTTTCCATAATTTCTTGTGCCTTGAATTGCGCCTTGGCAAAAAATGAAGCACACAACTTAATGCGGCATTTAAGGCTGCCTTTTTGGAAAAACAGGAAGTTGCTGGAGTCTTTCAAGATGGAATAAGTGGCATCTCCCTTTCTAGCCCGGATAATCCCGGAATTCCTGTAGTAAACATGGTAATTATCATTGAAGGGAAGCATTTCACTTTCAAATTCCTTCAATTCATCCTTCAGCATGTATAAATATAATACCCCCGGGTAGCCTGCTGACCATATCACGCTGTTTTTGAAGATGTAATCTGCCATGTACGCATATTCCTTGTTTTTCAGTTTATATGCCATGTACAAGTAAAGGTGGTAATATGCCGTGGGATAAAACACCTGGTTTGAATTGCCTTCTCCCTTGTCCTGTCGCGTGGAATTATAGGTAAACAGCGACCAATCAGGCTCAACATAGGTAAACATCATGTCGAGGTTGCGCTTGACATGCTCCAGCAAATCCTCCCGGTTCATCTCTTCCGAAAGAATGATGAGGGCATTATCATTCACGGAATTATAAATCCCGGCGGATTTTTCGGTGTATTCCCCGTATTCATCGCAATCAATTCCCTCGTTTAAATACCTGTTTGCCATTTCCTCGAAGGGCTTCTCTCCTGTTATGTTATAGGCCATCATCAGTGCTGCGGCTATAACCCACCTGTGGTTCGGGGTATGGAATCCTCCCGTTACCATCCCGTAACCGGCTTTTTTGATAATACCAAATAGCCGCGCTTTTATTCTTTCGCTTTCTTCATCATGGCCGCCGCATTTTTCGGCAACCCAGTATGCATGGGCCATGCTTTGCGTAAGAAAACCGGCATCGGGAGAAGAATAGAAGTTTGTGGTAAGCAAATCGAAGGTCCCATCCGGCCGCTGCACCCTTGTTATATAATCCAGGACCTTGATAATCATGTCGTACAGCTTTTCATCCCTGTAATACTTTGAATCCTTGTTGAAATAAAGAGGTACAAGGGTTACCAGGGATGATGTGGCGCTGCCGGGATGTGCCAGGCCCTCTGTATAGCTGAGAAAGCCCCCGTGGTTAAAGGAACTTTCATCTGTTACAAAGCTTGCTGCTAGTTGTTCAAAGCTCTTTTCGGTTTGTTTCAAAATTGCTTCATAGTGTGCTTTCATTTAATAATCATCGTCCTTTCTTTTTCTTTTTTGTTCTACTTGTATCACTTGGATTGCTTGTATTGCATGTTTTGCATGTTTTGTGCGTACTGCTTATTTCGCTTATATTACCTGCGCTGCTTATTTTGCTTGTATTACCTGCACTGCTTGTTTTGCTTGTATTGCTTGCACTTATTGCATTCCTTGCACTAATTGTATTGCTTGCATTAATTGTATCACTTGCTCAAATTGTATTACCTGCATTAATTGTTTTCGCTTTCTGTCCTTTCGCCCTTCCACGCCCTCCACTTATGGTTGGATGGCACAGTAATATTTGTTCCGAATTTACATGTCGTAAAATCCGGGGTCCTGTAAAGTACCCTGCCGTTATATTCAATACCTGAACCATTTATAAAACCATATTTAATCTTGCCACCTGCAATTTCCACGTACGAAAAGTCCGCATCCGCGGCAACCTTGCCATGATTGCCATAACTAATCCTGCCCATTTCCCATGTATACCTGGGATACTCGTCTTCATCGGCCATGATGCCTTTTTCCAGGTCCAGCTTGTAGGCAAGGTATAAGGTACTATTTCCCCTGTATTCTAAAAGGATGGCATCTTTCTTTTCCGAAATCCAGTCCACTGTTACCCTGCCGGTTATTTTATCCATCCCTTCCAGCCCTTCCTTGGCATCGTGGGGTGTAAGCACTGTTACAAAGCATTCCGCTTCTTTTTCAGCGTATTCCTTCGAGCTGTACTGGGAAATCATGACGCCGTCACCGTAATGCCTTTTTATGTTGTTTACCTCTACTTTTTTCCCGCCCCCGTTACAGGGAAACTCAATGCAAAGGAATGTATTATCATTGTTTTTCCTGGGGTTCTTGTCGCCCGGTGCCTTGTAAATCCACGGGATCCGGGTATCAAAGGCTTCACCCTCCCCTTTCTCATCCCCATCCCGGGCGTTGTTCTTTTGTGCCAGTATTTCTCCTGTATGCCAAAGGTTAGCAATAGTCAAGCCGGCTTTTGAATTTGGGCAAACCCAGTCCACAATAATAAATGTGTCTTCTTCTTCCAGGTACGTGATTATCCTGTCCCAGGTAAGGCTTGGCAAGGTGTTGTAAAGCCTTGTCCTGCTGATGGCAAGCCTTCCGAAATCCTGGAAGTGAATTTTTTCCGTAACCGTTTTCTTGTAATATCCTTCATCGTGCAAAAAATTGTAAAGGGTTGTTCCTTCCCCCTTTAATCCTTCCCTGAAGACCAGGCGGTTGTGGTAGATATCCGCCCTGTACTTGCCATTTGGCAGGTTTTCGCGGTAGCCTGCGTCATTTAAAAGTATGCTCCCGTCCCTTGCCAGGAATACTATGGAATTTTCATCGCTGTGCCCGTGGTGCATCTTTTCGGCACGGACGGAAAGGGTGGTCCTCAAATATCTCCTTGGTATGCAGGCGTAGTATCCCTCGTCCCGGTAGTTAAGCAGGAGATAGGTTGATGATTCCTCCCAGCCGTTTCTAAAGGCAATTTTCTTCCCCACCAGTTCTTCAAGCACTTCTTCGCTTTTCCATCCCGGCTTTTCGGGTACAACCCGGTCATCGGCAGCATGGTACGCGTAAACAAGGTAACTGGCCACATGGGGTGAATACACGATGTTTTCATTGCTTTTAGCATTGGTGCCGGTATTGCTGCTGCCGCCGTCATCCTTGCTGGTATCCAGTGATACCGATGTTCCAAACTCCCATATTTTTTTTGCGGCATATTTCATATAACCGCAATTATACATGCTTGCTCCCTTTTCCAGGCAAGCAAGCCATATATACCAGTTGGAATTGAAATGCGCATCGCCAAAATCGGGTATTTGCCCGTTGGAAGTAATTAAATGGGTAATGTAATCGAAGTAGTACTTGGTCTGGGGCATGCTGAAATATTCGCGCTCTTTATTTGCCAAGATTGCATAATTAATTGTTGAGATGAGCCACAATGGGATGTACAATTCAGCATCCTCTATCGACCATCTTCCCCAGCTTTCTTCCGCCAGGTAATTTGCAAGTTTTTGCCATTTCCCTTCTTCCGTTTCCCCCGTGCACTTGTTTTCCCCAAGGGTCCTGGCTGCCAGGGACAAGGACCAGGCCCTGAGCATGGAACGGTTGTGCGCGCCCCATTCGGGAAAGCTAAAAGCGACATTTACCGAGCTCCTGATTGAATTCTCCACCTGCAATTTTTCAGTGTCGTCCAGGACCCCGCTATCTTTTATATACAAGTACCCGTAAATGTATGGTTGCAAAAAAAATGCAGGGTCAACCGCCGGAAGGCCTTTGCGGTATTCCGGGTGCTGCCTTATCTTTTCCCGGGGATAGATTTCTTTCAACCTTTCGACCTCTAGAAGGCACTTCCTTACTTCGATTGCATATTCCTTCTCCCCGGTTAAAAAATACATGAATCCTTCGATGTGCGCTTGCAGCGGTATATTTGCAGGGGATATGTACCCAAAAACATGATC